>JBFXAN010000007.1:0-69214 GCA_050184225.1 Dehalococcoidia bacterium
ATCTTCCGGCGCCTGCTCGCGATGGTGCCGACGGTCTTTCTCGTCACCCTTGTCGTCTTTGTTCTCATCCGCATGGCGCCCGGCGATCCGGTGTTGAATGAGTTTGGCCTCGAGGTCGAGGCGGAGACGATCGAAGCGCGGCGTGAGGAACTTGGCCTCAACCGGCCGATCGCTGTGCAATATCTAGACTGGGTCGGTCGAGCGTTCCAAGGTGACTTTGGCCGGTCGATCAGAGCGCGGCGGCCGGTCGTCGATGAGATCAAGGAACGCCTTCCCGCCACATTGCAGCTCGCCGGTCTCGCCTTCGTCGTCAGCGTTATCGTCTCCGTCCCGTTGGGAATGCTCACCGCCGTCTACCCGAAGACGCTCTTCGCCAAGCTCACCACCTTCTTTACCCTGTCTTCCATCTCGATCCCCTCGTTCTTCGTCGGCACGATGTTGATCTACTTCTTCACGTACCAGTGGCGGATCTTCGAAACACCCCGATATGTGCCCTTTCGCGACGATCCAATCAACAACCTGCGGAACCTGATCCTGCCGGTCCTGACGCTCTCGTACGGTCTGATCGCGATCTGGACCCGGTTTATTCGTTCCAGCGTGATCGAGTCGCTCGGCCAGGACTATATTCGAACGGCCCATGCAAAGGGTCTGACCCAGTGGAATGTCGTATTTCGACACGCGTTCCGCAACGCGATGATCCCGGCGATCACCCTGATGAGCACGTCGCTCGCCTTCCTCGTGTCCGGCTCGTTCATCACGGAACGGATCTTCAACTGGCCTGGCCTCGGACGCCTTTCGGTCACGGCGCTCCTCAATCGTGATTTTCCCGTCATCCAAGCGACGATCTTCGTGTCCGCAATCAGTCTTTGTGTTGCAAATCTGCTGGCCGACCTCTTGTATGCGGTCGCCGATCCGAGGATCAGCTATGTCCGTCGTCGATGAACGCGCGGCCGCTGGGCCGGTTGCCGATCGGTACATGGAAGCACGGGACGAGCGCTCGCGCTGGCGGTCGCTCCTGAGCTTCCTCCGACGCAATCCCCGCATCACCTTCTTCTCCGGCCTGATGATCGTGATTTTCACGGCGACACTCGCGGCGCCGCTGATCGCGCCCTACGGCGAAAAGGAAGTCAACACCAGCGAACGCAACCAGTCACCGTCGGCGACGCACTGGCTCGGCACCGATCAGCTGGGCCGCGACACATTCAGCCGGCTGCTGTACGGCGGCCGTATTTCCCTGCCCCTCGGGTTGATGGCCGTGGCGTTGTCGGCAGTGTCCGGTATCACGATGGGAATCGTCGCCGGACACTTCGGCGGCGCTGCCGACCAGGTGACCGGCCGTTTGGTTGATGCGCAACTGGCGTTTCCGGAACTGATCCTCGCGCTGACGATCGTCGCGGTTTTCGGCCAGAGCATCTTCAACGTGATGGTCGTGGTGGGACTTTCCGGCTATCCCGCGTACTATCGCCTCGCCCGCGGGCAGGTGCTCCAGGCGCGGGAGTTCGAGTATGTCAAAGCGGCGCGCGCGCTTGGAGCCGGTGACGGACGGATCATGTCTCGTCACATCCTCCCCAACATCTTGAATCCGCTGATCATTCAAACCTCATTGGCTGCGGGAACGGCAGTGCTGCTCCAGGCATCGCTCGGCTTCTTCGGCCTTGGCCCGAAGGCGGGCACAGCCGATTGGGGTTCGATGTTCTTCGATGGGCTGAATAACTTCCGAATCCAGCCATGGCTGGTCTTCGGCCCAGGAATCGCCGTGTTCATCTCCGTGTTGTCGTTCTTCATGATCGGCGATGCGTTGCGCGACGCGCTCGATCCGCACCTGCGTGGGAGGAAGGTCTAACCTGAGGGGAATCCCGGCGGACCGACGTGCGGCCGCCGTCGATTGAAAAGAGCAGAGGAGGGAAAGCATGCTCGACCAACGGAAGTGGCTCATCGCGATCGTTCTGGCGATGGCCGCGATCGTCGCTGCCTGCGGCGGCGGTGACGACGATGAAGACACCGCCGGGACACAGGCGACACCTGGGGCCAGCGGTCAGGCCGCGGCGACCCAGACGTCCAACATCAAGCGTGGGGGAACGCTTGTCGCCGCGCTCGGCAACAACCCGAAGACCTTTGACCCGATGCTCAGCAATGACGTTGCCAGCAGCGCCGTCCAGGTCAGCATCATCGAAGGGCTCTACAAGTACGACAAAGATTTCAAGCCGGTGCCGTGGCTGGCCGAGAAGGTCGATATCTCGCCCGACAACATGGAATACACCTTCCATATGCGCCAGGGTGTGATGTTCCATGACGGCACCGAGATGGATGCCGAAGCGGTGAAGTTCAGCATGGAGCGGGTCAAGAACAACCCCGCCTCCGTGCGTAACGCCGATGCGAAGACGATCACCGAGATCGCGGTGCTCGACAAGTACACCGTGAAGGTGTCGCTCAGCGAGCCGTTCGCGCCGTTCCCGTCTCGCCTGACCGGCGGACTCGGCGCCGTCGTGTCACCCAAGGCCGTGCAGGAAATGGGCGACGAGAAGTTCGGCCTGAGCCCCGTCGGCACCGGACCCTTCAAGTTCGACAACTGGCAGAACGACGTGTCGGTGCAGGTCGAGAAGTTCGACAACTATTGGAAGGACGGCGCCGACGGCAAGAAGCTGCCCTATCTCGACGGTGTCGAGTGGCGCATCATCACCGAACCAGCGGGACGGCTGACGGCGATCCAAGCCGGCGACGTCGACATCTTCGCCGACAATACCCGGCCCCGCGACGCCGACCTGTCGACGATCAAAGCCGACTCAAACCTGAAGCTCGACATCGGCCCGGGGTTGGGGTGGTCCGGTCTCTGGCTGACGATCAACAAGCCGCCGTTCGACAACAAGGCGCTGCGTCAGGCCGTCGCCTATGCGATCGACCGGCAGGAGATCAACACCGCGATCTACGAGGGCCAGCGCACGATCGCCAACGGCCCGATTCCGGTGCCGCTCTCGTGGGCGGTCGATCCGAATTTCAAGTTCTACCCGGAAAAGGCTGACCTGGCCAAGGCGAAGGAAAAGCTGGCCGAGGGCGGCAAGCCGAATGGCTTCGAGTTCGAGTACTGGATCTCAGCCGGCGACCAGCTTGGTCAGTCACTCGCCGAACTGATTCAGTCTCAGCTCGCCAAGGTCGGCATCACGATGAACGTTCAAGCGGCCGACTTCAACGGAGTCGTCATCCCGAAGCTGATGAAGCAGGAGTCCAACGCCTATCAGCTCGGTCTGACCGGCGGTGTCGATCCCGATCAGCACGTCGGCAACGCCTTCGCCACCGGCGCCGGCTTCAACTTCTTCCCCTACAGCGTCCCCCGTGTGGACGAACTGGTGAAGCAGGGCAAGGCTGTCAGCGACATCGAGCAGCGGGCGACGGTCTATAAGGAACTTGCAAAGATCATCGTCGAGGACGCCCCGTATATCTGGCACACCTACTCGAACGACTATGTGGTCGCCAACAAGAAGGTGCAGGGAACCTATCTCGGCCAGAAAGCCACCGCCGGCTATTCCGAGTTCTGGATTCAGTAGGGCGGACTCGATTCACGTGTGATGTCGCGGCGCTCGATCGCAACCGATCGGGCGCCGCGGCGCCGGTGGGCACGACAGCCCGGTTCCGCACCTTGATCGGACCGGAGCCGGGTGAGGCGGCGCACACACTCAGCGTTGACGGTCTTCCGACGCGCCTGATACCCTGGATGAGGTCATTGGGGACTCGTCTAATGGTAGGACAGCGGATTCTGGATCCGTATGTGGGGGTTCGAATCCTCCGTCCCCAGCCAGATTCCCACACGGCGCATTCGTCTAGCGGCCTAGGACACCGCCCTCTCAAGGCGGAGATCACGGGTTCGAATCCCGTATGCGCTACCATGCACTGCCCCCGGCGATCAGGCTCGGGGGCTTCATTGTGGGGATGGTCCACGTATCAGGCGGCCGCCTTCGCTCCCACACGTTGAACGTGAACCCGACGGAAACGACCCATGGACGAGCAATCGAAGCAAGCCTATCGTGCGGCGTTTGACGCATGGATGACGCAACTCGATCGCGTCCACACCGTGCTTCTGGACGGCGAACCGATGGACCCGATGCATCGGGTTGCCCTGCTCCGGCGCGAGAGCCAGCTCAAGGCCCGCTACGACGAGGCGCGGGATCGGTTGCTTGGCATTCCCGCCGATGATGGCGCCGGAAGCGCCTTTCCGCCGGAAACCTGAGCCGCGGGCGGAGCCGCGCTGTTTCCCTGGCACAGGCGCCGGTACAATGAGGACAATCACACTGTTCCCCCGCGGACCGGGGGCGGCGGAGGCCGGGATGGCCGGCGACGACCTCGGCTTCGAGATCGATCCGATTCTGAACGCGATTGACACGGCAGACGTGCTGATCGTGCGTTTTCCGTTTTTCGAGAAGCGGTTGCTGGTCGATGCCCGCACCGACGACGGCGATCCACCCGTCATTACCCTCGTTCCGCAGGCATCCGGCATTGAGGAGCGGTTTCGCAGCGTCAAACAGGCGCGGCCCCGACTGCCGGTTCCGGACCGTATCCTCTCCTTCCATTGGCCGCGCCACGTCGAGGTGCTGGCGGCGGCGGGCGTCTGGCAGCGGATCGTGCAGCGCCTGGTTGCCTCCGGCCACGCCGAGCTTGGGCGCCGATGTGACGCCGCCTGGCAGGAAATGAAGCGGGAAGAGGCGTGGGAGATTCAGCGCGCGATTCGCGGCCACGAACGCTACGAAACGATCTGGGAGCGATCGGCCGGCACCACCGGCGCCTAGCCAATCCGGAGGCGGCACCATGGAGATCATCGATCTGCGCAGCGATACCGTCACCCAACCGACGCCGGACATGCGCCGGGCGATGGCCAACGCCGAGGTCGGCGACGATGTCTTCGGCGACGATCCCACGGTCAACGAGCTCGAGCGCCGCGCCGCCGAACTGATGGGCAAAGAGGCCGCCGTGCTGGTCGCCAGCGGCACGATGGGAAACATCAGCGCGCTCCTCAGCCACACCCAGCGCGGGGACGAGGTGATCGTCGGCTCTGAGGCACACATCCTGCTGGCCGAGGTGGGCGGGACCGGCGCGCTCGCCGGCGCGGTGCTGCGACCACTCGCCAACGATGCGCGCGGGCGGCTCGATCCCCTCTCTGTGGCGAGCACGATCCGGCCCCCAAACGTCCACTTCCCCCGGACTGCCCTCGTCTGCCTGGAGAATACGCACAACCGTTGCGGGGGCGCGGTATTAACCGTGGAGGACACCGCCGCCGTTGCCGAGGTCGCGCATCAGCAGGGCGCGGCAGTGCATCTCGACGGCGCCCGTATCTTCAACGCCGCTGTCGCGCTCCGCATCCCGGCGCGTGACCTGACCGCGCCCGCCGACAGTGTCACCTTCTGTCTCTCGAAGGGGCTGTCGGCGCCGGTCGGCTCGTTGCTCTGTGGCAGCCAGGCGTTCATCGATCGCGCCCGCCGCAATCGGAAGATGCTCGGCGGCGGCATGCGCCAGGCGGGCATCCTCGCGGCGGCGGGACTGGTCGCGCTGGACTCGATGATCGACCGCCTTGCCGAGGATCATGATCATGCCGCGCTCCTTGCGCGCGGCCTCGCCGAGTTGCCCGGCATTGATATCGATCCGGACGGAGTCCAGACAAACCTGGTGTTCTTCCGGCTGGTCGACGAACCGGCGGCAACGTTTAGTCAGCGGCTCAAGGAGGCCGGCATCCTCGCCGGTGCGTCTGGTCCGCGGAGCATTCGCATGGTCACCCACTACGGCATCGAGCGTCGCCACATCGACGAGACGCTCGCACGCATGTCCCGCGTCACGAGAGCAGCGATCACGGTATGAAGCGACTCCTCATCATCTGCGCCGCCGTATCGTTCTTTCTTGCCGGCTGCGGCAGTACCGTCACCACCCAGGTCATTCCCGTTCAGACGCCCCTTCCCGAACAGGAGGAGGCTGTCTATCGGGTTGAAGACAGTTCCGGCAATCAGATCGGACGCGCGATCTTCACGATCGCGGCCGACGGGTCCGATCTGCGGCTGACCCAGGACTATGACTTCGGCGAGGGCCAGATCGACCGCAGCAGCGTCGTCGTCGATCGGGCGAGCATGCGGCCGCGGTCGTCGGAACGGATGGTGGTTGACGAAACCCTGAACTACCGCACTGAGGCCGACTACAACGAGGACTCGGTCAGGGTCACCTTCGAGGGTGAGCAGGGCGAGCGACAGCGTGATGCCGACATCTCTGAAACAGCCTACGACAACCTCGAGTCGCTCTTTCTCTGGCGAACGATCGCCATGGGTGCGGGCGAAACGATCAGCTACGTCAACGTCGTCGTCGACCCCAAGCGCGGCACGATCAACCGGGCGCTCGGCACAATCGAGGTGTCCGGCCGCGAGCACGTGGAACTACCCTCGGGCACAGTCGAGGCGTGGCGGGTCGACTTCCGCTCGGCCGGCGTCACCAATCACGCGTGGTACTCGGTTGATGGCGATCACCAACTCGTCAAGTACGACATTCAGCGTGGCCCAACGCTGGTCTTGGAACAGATATCGCCGTAATTGCCAATCGACCCGCCGATACGGTGTAATAGAAGGGCCAGCGGGGGTAGCTCAGTGGTAGAGCTCCTGCCTTCCAACTAGCAGCAACGGCCCGAACTTAGCAGTCACACGGGTAGAGATTCAAAACCGTTCCCTCGGGAGCGGTTTTTCTGTTGCCCGACTCCCTGCCTTCCATCACGGTGTCCACACGTGATCGTCACGTGATCGCTACGGGTGGGTTGGAAAACGCTGCCGGAGGAGATTCCCTATGAGCATGCAGGATCAACACAACGGCGTCGAGCGCGAGCACATCGGCCTGCCACTGAAGGGCTATCTACGCCTGTATGACGCCCAACTGCGCGCCGAACGCAAGGCCGCCAAGACGATCCAGGTGTACGGCTACGTCCTGGGCAAGTTCGAGCAGTGGCTTGCGACAGAGCATGGCCGACCTCCGACGCTGGCTGACTTTCGGGCTGACCAGGCCCGGTTCTTCATGGTTGCCGTCCAGGAGAAGCCGAAGTGGGAGGGACACCCGACGCTCGCCGGTGTCACACCCGATGGTATCGCTGGGGCCACGCTCCATCTCTATGTGCGCACGCTCAAGACGTTCGGCGCGTGGCTCGCTCGCGAAGGCTGCCTACCGGCAAATCCGGTAGAGATGCTGCGGCTGCCGCAGGTCGAGCAGAAGCAGCTTGTGCCGCTGACCGAGGAGGAGGAGCGCCGCCTGCTCGGCGCATACGATGACAATCAGCCGGTGGATTGCCGGGTCAAGGCGATCTTCCTGCTGATGCTTGATACCGGGCTGCGACGCGCCGAGGTCATCACGCTCAAGGACCGGAACGTCGACCTGGACAATGGCTTCCTCCTCGTCATGGGCAAGGGACGCAAGGAGCGGTCGGTACCATTCGGCTTTACGACCGAGAAAGTGCTGCGCAAGTACGCGACCTTCTTCCGCCCGGACCCGGCCGATCCGACTGTCGATGAGTTCTTCCTCTCTCCCGATGGCTATCCTCTCACCAGCAATGCCATTGTGATGATCTTCGCGCGGGCGCGGAAGCGCACAGGGATCGCCCGGCTCCACCCGCATCTTCTGCGGCATACCTACGGCATCCGTGCTCAGGAGAGCGATATGCCCACAATCACGCTCCAGCACTATATGGGGCACTCCTCGTCAAAGGTGACGGAACGCTATGTGCACGCAGCGCAGAGCGAAAAGCTCAAACGAGCACGCGGGTATTCGCCGATTGATCAGCTTGGGCTCCGCGTAAAGAGTGTCGTGAGGGGAGGCAATGGGAGACCGGGTCGCGGTCGTAGGTAGCCGTCCGAGACGAAGCCAAAAGTCGAGACGGCTGGAAAGGATGTGATCGGCCATGCTATCCGCCTCCTGCCTACGACCGAACAGCGGCATTGTGCGGCGCACGGAATCAATAACAGAGCAATGCCCATTGCACGTAACAGTATAATGACACTAATGTCCATTGCGAAGGAGTTGCTGCCCTCTGTGCTTCCGATATCTCCGGTCGACGGTGCCGTGGTGCGCGTCGTGCATTACTACAACCTCGTAAGCATCGCCCAGGTCTGCAAGCTTCTCTCTGTCTTCCCCGGCTCTCTGGCCTATGCCCAGAAGCGGCTCAAACGGCTCACCGATCTGGGCTACCTGCAGGCGATCTACCTGCCGAAGACCACGCAGGCCGGCTATCTGGCGTGCGCGACCCCTGGAGAGAGGAGCCTGCCGATACAACTGATCAAACGAACGGACTCTTGGTGGAGGTGGGGAAGAATCGGACTCCCCTCTCACCCAGGTTCCAAGTCGCCGATTGCCCCCGCGTTTGCCGTCGAAATTGAAGCCGATTCGACTGCACTTGACTCCATCCGCAGGACCAAACCTGCTCGCACGCCGTGGTCCATCGCGGCGCCATCTGATCTGCTAAAATAGGTAATCAATTATGGTCGAGCGCCCGAGAGGACATTCTAGACCTTACACCAAAGAGGATTCCGGTCTTGTTGACCATGCGACCGAGAGTTCAACGGAGCTTCTCGCTGAACTCAAGCCGTTCTGGCATACGATCTACGGCGAGCGGTCTGGGCTGCTCGGCCTCTTCTCTGGGCATCGAGACGGCCCGCGCCTCCGTGCACCCCGGGAAATCTACTTCATCTGGCCCAATGGCGTGCACTACGCCGCCGACTGGCTGGCGGATGAAGTCGCCGCAGGGCGCGATGTCTATCAGTGCGCCCATCTCCTCACGCGACCTCGACGGCGAAAACAGTATGCCGCGCCACTGCGCTCCCTCTACGTCGATCTCGACCGCGCCGAGTTGCCCGCCGGCGCGCCAGCGCCGAGCGTGGTGGTCGAGTCCTCCCCGGGCCGCTGGCAATGCTACTGGCCGCTGACCGAACCGGTCGACCCACATCGCGGCGAGGATCTGAATCGGCGCCTCGCCTACGCCTTCGGGGCTGACCGATCGGGATGGGACCTCACCCAGTTGCTCCGTCTCCCGGCGACCCCGAACCGGAAGTACTTGGAGGCGCCGCCCGTCCGCCTCCTCCAGCACTCGGACGTCCGCTTCGACCCGCTGGCGCTGGACGAGTCATTGCCCTCGGTCCCGACGGCGGCAACCGCCCGGGCCGCAGGTGTCGGCGTGGGCGATGCGACGGCCGCGCCGCTCGACATCGAAGGGCGCCTGTCCAAGGCCGCGATGCGCGTCATGACTGGCGAGTCGGTGAAGCGAACACCGGATGGACGGCTCGATCGGTCGGCATCACTGGTGTGGATGGCCCGCGTCTTATGCGGTGCGGGCGCGAGTCGACCGGCGATCATCGCGGCACTGGCCGAACGAGACGCCACCTTGGGCTGGCGGAAGTTCACTGATCGGCGCGACGCCACCCCCCATTACCATCGGATCGTGGACGTGATCGAGCGAGGCACTCGGCCACAACGGTCTTGAAGACCCTCGCACACCGTACCGCCGCGTCCCGGCGCTCCCCCCGTCCATTCTCGAATCTGCGCCAGCGGCCGCAGTACCCGTTTGTACCAGCCTGTGCCAACGAGTTGGCAAGCGATACCTGTGCGGCTCGCCGGGTCGGCTCGCGGCGGAGGACTCGTATGCGATCGCTAGCGTATGAGCTTTAGACGAGAAAGGCGGATGGTCATCGCTTCCGAACTGACGCCGTATCTCTGGGAAAGTCGATCAATAATATCTTCTATCTGAACATCTTCCGGGATTGACTGGAATTCTCGACTGATAGTATCTGCAGGCATGAGAAGTTCGGCCGCAAACTGGTTAGCTTCAACCTCGCGTTCATTTATCGCCATACTAGATACGTCATTTCGGAATCCGATCGGAACGTACTCATCAACATGCATATCATCATCACTGTGCAGTAATAGGTGTCCGATTTCGTGCGCAATCGTGAAGCGTTTGCGTGTAAGCGGCTGCAAAGAGTTTACGCCGATGACGTTGACCGCATCCGGTCGTCGATACGCCATACCAGAAAGAGACCCATCGAATGGTTCGTATCGAATGGTCGCACCAACCAGGCTGGCAAGTGCTTCCACCGGTACTGGTGGTTCGGTAACTCCTGCTTTGACGAGCAATTGCGTCGCGCGTTTCCGCGCGAGGGCATATCTAGCTGCCATGTTAACGCTCCTGATCCGCAGAATGTGCCGGCCCCATCACCCGCTCCGCCCATGCTCGTTTCTCGGGGTCCAGCGCACGCAGCTTCGAGCTATTCGGGGGTCCGCTCGGTGCGGCCCGCAGTGGCAGCAGGTCACCAACGCTGACGCCAAGTGCGTCGGCGAGGCGGATGAGCACGTGGATCTGCACCGGCTGGCGGCCCTTCTCGATGTTTGTGATGGAAGTTCGTGAGAGACCGACCGCACGAGCGAGATCCTCCTGTGTAATCTTCGCAGCCTGGCGCGCCCGGCTGAGACGCGCGCCCAACTCCTTGTACATCGGCCCCTGCGGTGTTGCCATGCGAATAGGATATCTGGGTGGGTTGTACGGTCAACTGGGGAAACAGTTTCTCGTGGTGACATATGGCTTGGCACTGGTATTTTGACATCCACTCCAATATCCGCTACCCTCGCACAAATCAGTCGAGCTCACCGCGGACGCCGATGGGCGCCATACCCCTCACGCGGTGCGGTCGAGCCGCTGGTTCGCCTTTAATCATCGAAGTCCTCGCCGACGGCGGGACGAGGGGGCTCCATGACCACGGCAGTCTTCCCAGATCAGGGGATTATCTTCTGGCCGGTCGGCACTGGCGATTCCACGACCATCGTCTTCGACGAAGAGTGTGTCCTTCAGGTCGACCTTCACCACATGGCGGCAGCTGACGCAGAGGGCGCCGTGTGCTGCCCTGTAGTCGACCGTCTCCTAGAATCCCTGCCGCGTCGCGATGGGAAGCCTTACCTGGCGGTGTTTGCCCTCACCCACGCCGACCTCGATCATTGCAAGGGTTTCGGCGACCTGCTCGACTCAGATGTTCTGGTTGGCGAAATATGGGCTACGCCGCGGCTTTGGCGCGAATATGCGGACGAGGCCGAGATGTGCGAGGACGCGCGGCGGTTCCATGAGGAGGCAGATCGTCGCGTGCAGGCATCGCTTGAGCACCTCGCGGCCTGGCGTGACGTCCCGAGCGGTGACCGAGTGCGCATCATCGGCTACGACACCGACGTGAACGACCCGAGCCATCCCTACAGTGTCCTGCCCGACGAGCAGCGCAGTTTCCCCGGGGACGTCGTCACCGTAGTTGATGGTGTGGATGTCGGGCACCGCTTCGAGGCTTTCATTCACGCGCCGTTCAAAGACGACTGCGCAGCGGCGCGCAACGACACGTCCTTGGCGATGCAGGTCACGCTCCGGAACGGCGAGACCGACGGTCGCGTGCTACTATTCGGTGATCTGGCGTATCCCACGCTGCGACTCATCTTCGACAGGAGCGTGGAGGCAGGAAATGCGGACCGTCTCCAGTGGGATGTGCTGCTCGCTCCGCACCACTGTAGCCGCAAAGTGATGTACGCCCCGGACGAGAACGGCGAGGAGGAGATGAAGCAAGATATCCTCGACGACTTCGATGCTAGTCGGCAGGAACCAGCCTATGTCGTGGCAAGCTCCAACCCGGTGCCGGCAACGAACCAGCCGAGGGACAATCCGCCCCATGCAAAAGCGAAGGCGCGCTACCAGGAGCTGGGCATCGAGCAGTTCCTCTGCACGCAGGAGCACGGCAGTGTCGACGCCCCTCAACCTGCCGTGTTCGCGCTGGTGCCGGGCGTGGGCCTTGTGCTCCAGCCGATCGAGGCGGTCGAGAGTGAATCCCTGGGCAAAACAATGGCGAAGCTCGCCGCTGCGGCGGCCGGCGGGACCGGCACGCTGATCGCGACACAGGAGGCGCTGAAGCGAGCTCGCGGTACGGATGCCGCGCCGGTCAAGCCCGTGGGCTTCGGTGGGTCGTAGCCGCGGAGAATGGCGAGCACGGCCGGGCGAGATATAACACCGGGACAGGAGCAGGCGCTTCTTGAGCTTCGGGAAATCGCGGCCGAAGATCCTGCGGCCTTCGAGATCCTTGAGGTAGAGCAACTCACAACATCCGGTCATCTGCCGATCCTCATCTCCGTCGGCACGTCAGGGGCCGGACAGGAAGGGCTGCTTACCCAAACCGGTCCCCGCGCACGGATTCGGGCTCGCGAACGCTTCCGCGTCCTCGTGCCCGCCAGCTTTCCCTTCGAGTATCCGCTGGTGCTCGTGCAACATGACCGGTTCGCGGGCCTTCCCCACGTACAGTGGCGGCGCTCCATCTGCTTGTACGTCTCACCGACGACGGAGTGGCAGCCCTCCGACGGCATGTTCGGCTTCCTCGAGCGCCTGCTGAAATGGATTGAGAGGGCGGCTGCCGGCGCATTGGACCCGGCCGGCGAACCGCTGCACCCCCCCGCTGTCTATCCGACGACAGAAGGAGGAGCCGTGGTTGTCCGCGCTGATGCTCCTCTTACGACTGAAGAACCTTGGCTAGGCATTGCGGTGCTCAGGCGAATATCGCAGGTCCGGGTCGATCTGGTCGACTGGGCGGACCTCTCCGACGCACAGAACCTGCTCTACAATTCACCCGCCGACGTGGCCAGCAAATGGCTCGAGGGCGAGGATAGACTCGGGAGCCTCGTCCTTGGATTGGCCGTCCTTTTGCCCAAACCGACGCAGTACGAGTACCCAGTCAACGCACGCGCGCTCGTGGACATACTAGCCGGGCAGGGAATTTCTAAGGATAGTCTGATCAGCGGGCTGGCACTTCTGGCATTGCTTAACAACCGCTTTGCCCCGCACCGACACGCCGATGAAGCAGAGGACACACCGATCTTCATGGTCGTCGGTGCACCGATGCGTGGGATGGCTGGCGGCGAGCGGCGACAGCACCTCGCCGTCTGGCGGCTTTCTGAGCTGGGCCGGGATATCGTTCGGCTGCTCGACAATGTCTTCTCTGACTACACCGAACAGGCGTCCGTGGGGGAGAAGGCCAAGGACTTGCTGAGTGAGTGGCTCGATGTCGCCGGTCTGGATTGGGCGCGGGTCTACGAGGAGCGTCCCGAAGTGAGTACGCGGCGGGACGCTGGTAGTCCCCTGGAAGAGATTCGGGGCAAGCACGTCATGCTGCTCGGGTGTGGGGCCATTGGTGGGCATGCCGCTGAGTACCTCGTACGGGCGGGCGTGGCGTGCCTGACCCTCGTCGACAACGGGCGCGTCTCGCCGGGGGTGCTCGTGCGTCAGCCGTACGACGACTCCGACATTCATCGACCAAAGGCCGAAGCCCTTGCTGCGGGCCTTCACCGCATGAGGCCCGATTTGAACGTACGAGTGATCGTGGGGGACGCCCGCAAGACTGTGCTCGCCGACGATGAGCTCCGTGATGTCGATCTCATCATCGATGCAGCCGCAAATGCCGCCGTGACGGCGTTGCTCGAGCGGCGAAGGCGGGATTGGCCCTGGCCGCGCCCCTCGATTGTCACCATGCTGCTCGGACACCGAGCGACCCGTGCTATGACGACGGTCGCACCGAGTGATTACACCGGCAGCGGAATAGACCTGATGCGCAAGGTCAAGGTTGCAGTGTTCGCCGACCCGGATCTAGACGCGTTCGCCGAGGACTTCTTTCCCGATCCGCCCCGGTCCGACTACTTCCAGCCTGAGCCGGGTTGCTCGGAGGCCACATTTGTCGGTGCTGATGCTGACGTGGCGGCGCTCACCGCAACACTGCTCACGCACTCCCTGTCGCTGTGGAGATCGGCCGCGGACAGTGCGCGGGCGGCGGCCGTGTTAGTGGATCTGGGACTCGATACCAAGTTCCCCGCCAAGCTACGGCACATCTGGTGGCCTGCGGACGTGGTCCATCGCGACACCGACGCTCCGCTGGAGATCCGAATCTCACCATCAGCGTTCGCCGAAGTCCGAGCGGAGTGCCGCTTGATGGCACGACGACGCGGTTCGGAGATCGAGACCGGCGGCATCCTGCTCGGCGAGATAGACGATGCGTGCGGGATAGCGTGGGTGTCGGCAGCGACGGGCCCGCCACCTGACAGTCGGGCCTCGGCGCGGGCATTCATATGTGGTGTCGATGGGGTCGAGGAGCTGATCACTTCGCATGACCGAGCCTCCGGTGGGGCGTTGCGATTTGTCGGGATGTGGCATTGCCACCCTTTCGGATCGGCTAGACCTAGTCCGGTAGACGACGAGGGGATGCGAGAACTCGTAACGCCGTTAGCTCAAGCCCCTCGGCGCGCGCTCCTGCTAATCATTGGCGGACGGGGTGCTCGCTGGGAATCCTGGCTGAATTCATCTGACGCAGGTAGCGTTGACGTACCACCCGAACTGTTCGTCCATCTTTGCCACCGGACCAGCGTCAGGGGTGCGACGTCTACCACTCCCACAGCCCTCTACCTAGCCGCCCTTTCGCACCCCAATTCCGCCGAGACACGTAGGTGGCCCTCAGCTCGCGAGAGAGCGGATCGCCGCGTGTGGCCCTGGGTCAGGTGGTGGCGCAGTTGAAGCGCGACATTGGATTAGCACTCTCGGGGGGTGGCTTCCGTGCCGCAGCGTTCCATCTGGGCTGCCTTCGCGCGCTCGACGACCGGGGTCTGCTCCCGCGTGTACGGGTCATCTCGGGTGTATCAGGCGGCGCGCTGCTCTCAGCCCTCTATGCGTACGGTCCGGCCAACTTCCGCGAGTTTGATGAACGGGCGACGGAACTCCTACGCAATGGTTTGCAGCTTTCGATCACGCGTCAATTCCTGATGACTCGCCGCGCCCTGGAGGCTGGGCTTGGCGTCGCGCTCCGACCGGCCGATGCTGCCATATCTCTTGCTCAACGCCTGTTGGCGCCCAACGGCCCGAAACGGCAACGTGCTGCATTAGGGCAGACAGGTTTGCAACGCGTGCCGCGCGTCAATGTGACCACGGCGTTTGCCGACGTGCTCGCGGAGCGGTTCTTCGGTACCAAGTCAATGCCGATGGTGACCCACGACGGACTCGATGTGGTGCTCACGGCGTGCGACCTCTGGACCGGGAGCGCAGTCCGATTCGGAAGCCGAACGAGCGCCTGCTCCCGCATTGGAGAGATACTCGATGACGTGACCGTCGCCTCGGCCGTCGCGGCATCGGCCGCATACCCGGCGCTGCTTCCCTCGCTGGAGCAGCGCTACCGCTTCCGCGATCGAGCTGGGAGGGAGTTGGAGCAACTGCTCCTGCTGACCGACGGCGGCGTATACGACAATCTCGGGCTTAGCGTCCTTGAGCTGGGCCGGGATGAGCGCTATACCCGTCATGTCTACGACGTGGACTACGTGGTCGCCTGTGATGCGGGCCAAGGTCGCTTGGCACCAGCATTGCCGCGGGTGTGGCCGACGCGCATGATGAGGGTCGTGAGTGTCATGCATGGGCGCGCTCAAAATAGGCAACGCGCACTTCTCTACGCGGCTAGATCGAGCGGGAATCTGTCAGGATTTGTCCATGCCTACCTCGGCATGGAGGATCGATTCTTACCAGTGCCTCTTCCCGACCTTGTCCCCAGAGAGGCGGTCGCCCAATATCCGACCAATTTTAGGGCAGTGTCTGCGGAAGGTCTTTACAACCTCACTATTCGTGGCGAGCAACTCGCGCGGATACTTTTGGCTCACTACTGCCCGTCCTTGACTTGAGGCATACTCACGCCGCCAACGAAGCCTAAAATGCTAGGCATTATTAACTCATATAGTCAGCGATTGTGATGTATAGAACTGACTTGTCATTATGTTCGGCATTCGGTCCGTGCTGCGTGCGTGCTCCATACTTCCAGTAGGGCTGGCGTCGCCTTCGTCGCGACGCTCAGCATCCGTGCCGTCGGCCGGAGCTGACGACGAGCCTGGAAGACAGGCGCCCCATCTTGACGGCCGGGTGCCCGTGCCGGTTGCAGGTATGGTGCGACCGCTACGTCGGGATGGCGGAACGCTGCGCCACAGGCGGTGCCGCTCAGTCAGTGTTCGCATAACGCCAGTTTCCCGCCCCTCGGTGCGGCGCCTATTGACCTGGACTAACGCACCGTCGCTCCGGCATCAGCCAATGCGGCGGTAGGGGTAGCGATCCTTTAATTCCTCGTGAACGAATGACCCCTTGGAGGGGGCGGACAAGAAGCGCTGAAAGACGCTCGATGGCACGCCGCTGTAGGCATACAGGGAGCCGTTATGGAACCGCACCTGCAGGAGTTCGGTCGCGTCATCATAACCAATCGCGGCGACGTTGCTGGATGAGACCGGGATCATGTCCATCAGCTTCCCCCAATCGCGTGTCGGTCATTGGTCCCGCCACCCATGCTGCTTGCCACGCCAGCATGGGCGATGAACGAGCAGGTCATACACTTCGGAGTCTGCTCCCATGCTACCGGTATCTGCCAGTTAGGCAGCCCACGCCGCACAACGGCCACTTTGCGTCGCGGCCGTATAATTAGCGCATATGGTTGAACAATTCACCTACGCTGCCGCTGCCTTGCCGTCGCATCTCCGATGGCAGATTCTCGACTTCCTGCGGATGGAGTGGCCCGAGGGCTTCGCCGGCGACAATCGCTTGCGCGAGTGGATATCACCGGCGCACGAGCACCCGATGCACATCGTGCTGGTAGACGGCGACCTCCTCGTCAGTCACACCGAGGTGAAGCGGAAGGACCTCGAGCACGACGGCGTCATCTATAAGGCATATGGGCTGAGCGGCGTGCTCACCTACCCGCAGTTCCGGCGCGAGGGATACGGCCTGCAGGTGGTGGAGGCCGGCAAGCGCCATATCGAGCGGACGGACGCCGACATCGCCATCTTCAACAGCCGGTTGCGGGGCTTCTACGAGCGGGCGGGCTTCATCCCGATGGAGTCGCTGCACATGACCTACGGCGACCCGGCACACCCGACCGTGAGCGACGAGACGACCTTCATGCTCTTCCTGACGGAGAAAGGCCGGGCAGGCCGCAGGAGCTTCGAGACCCGACCCGTCTACTTCGGTGCCGACACGTGGTAGACCGACGGCTCACGTCGCCTTTGACGGGTTCTACGTCGTGGACGGCCAGGTTGACGATCACCGATCACGTCGGCACGGCAAGACTGCCCCCAAAGTCGGTCGGTGCGAAAGACATACAGCAACCGTACTACAGCCAAGCCTTCCCCTTGTAATACATGACCATCGGATCGATGTCCAGCAATTTATTTGCACTGTCAACACCAACAAGCACACCGATCACTTCCAGTGCAACACCTCTCGCACTCCTAGACAACAGTAGAAATCGCTCCGTCATACTGTCGCTAATCAACGACTCCGCCGAAGCGATCAGTCGAATAGTCCAATTGCTCTTTCTTCCCATGAATAGCAGATGATCGACCAGTTCATGATAGCGCTCTACTTTGAAATTACTCTGAACGGCTGCCAGATCAAATTCAATAGACTGGAAATCGTCGTTGGCTAGTGCTTGCTCGTCAAGAATCAATAGCTTGCCATGGTCGGCAGCATATTTCTGTACCATCTGGAATCTTTGTGCAGGAAAGAGTCTTTGTATCACTTCTCTTGAACGGGCGCCCTCCTCGGATAGCTCGCCGGTGAGCTCGAAGTTTAGTCCGAGCACACTGAGCAGCTTTCCAAGGCCGAGCTTTCCTCCAGTTTTATCGTTACGGCGAGAAGATTCTGTCGATTTGAGCTGCTCCTCAACCCTTTCGACCGTAGAGCTGTATGCGATATCTATTTTCGCCGTGTTCATGTATACCATATTGAGAATGGACATTACAGTTTACCTCAGATCATGATCGTTCGCTTCTAAGCGGTTGATCTGTTCAGTGAGTTCTTCGATGCGGCCAAGCTCGAACCCAAACAATTCACTTTGCAAGTGTATGGCAAGGCTGTCAATATCTTCGAGACCATGTCGTAACTCTTCAGCTTCTGTATTCCTATGTAGTTTGTCAAGAACGTCACACTTTGCTGTAACCAGTGCGCGAAAAACAAAGGGATAGTATGAGCTGGTGTCGTAATACTCATCGGAGAAGATGCATTTGGGTTTGTACTCGTCGGATAGCAGTGATTCAATACCGTAATTGCAGTATTCTAGTGCCTCAGATTCTTGTCCGTTCATGTTGTAATGAATAGCCATTATAAAGTTCATGTACGGTTCTGTCGGATCATATTCGAGGGCCATGCGAGCAGCTTCAACTCCGCGATCAGTCTCTCCTGCATCAAGAAGCAGGTCACAGGCGGTCATACATAGCGAAAGAATGATGCGAGATGTGTAGTGGGTATCCTGAACAATATCGAATCCATCACGGACGAGTTGCCATGCGCGGTTGTAGTCACCTGACTCGCGGGCTTCACTAATGGAGTTCATGAGGCTATGCATCTGGTCTATATGCGACAACTCATCAGGGCCGAGCCATAGGGTTCGCTGATGTTTGTCGAGTTTAACTACCATTTCCTCGCCGGTGGCCAGATTGGTTGCGTGGTACACGATCATACAACCGCCGATAGCGAGGATGTACTCCAGTAGCAGCGTGCCAGTAGGGGTCTCCAGTCGGTGGCCAATGTAGCTCTCTGGGGTACGCATTGGCAGCGCTCTTTCCACTGGTGTTGGTCGGCGCGTCGCGCTTACTGACCGCTGCACTGGTTCGTAAACCTTCGGCAGCCGAGCGCCTCGGCCTGGGTTCGATCGTGCTCCTCCGGCGGCGGGATAATTTAGAAACCTATGCTGAGGTCAGTAAGTCAGCGGGTGGTTAAAGCCTGATTGGAGGCGCGCTCTTTAAAGTTGGTCACTTGGGTGTCACGTCTGTCAATACTGGCACGGTGAGTGTACACGTTCAGTGATTCTGTCGTCCGATCTGTTCAGTGAAAGTGTCACCTCCCGTACCGGCGCCAGGGGTGCGAGGCGGCGGGCGGGCGCTGGCGGCTGGGGGCGGCGTCAATCGGCGTGGGCGCGGCGACGGTGACGGCGGGCTGGTCCGGGCCGAACCAGTGATGGGGACTGCCATCGGCCTGGACGAGCATGCCCTCCTGGGCCATCCGCACCCGCCGCGCCCGTCGCACCGGCCGGCGCCGCGGGTGCGCCTCGACCACTCCGGCGGCGCGCAGCACGCGGCGCACCGTGCTGCGGCTGAGGTGGATCGCCTCCCGTTCCGCCAGCGTCTCGGTCAGGTGCTGCTGGTTGAAGCCGGCGTATGGTCCTTGGGCCAACGCCACGATGCGGGCGGCAGCCTCCGGCGCCGTCGCCCACGCTGGCGTGCGCCCGCGATTGCCATGCACCAGGGCCGCTGGACCATGGGCGCGGTAGGCCGCCTGCAGCCGCTGCACCTGGCGAACCGAGCGTCCGAGCAGCGCCGCAGCCTCCTCGACTGTGACCAGACCCGCCCAGACCTGGTTCAACACCAGCGCTCGCTTCTGCTCATTGCGTCCCAAGATGAGTGTCTCCTCGTTCATCCCTTCAGCGTTCGTGATGCCGTGCCCACGCGCAGCGCCACGGTGACATTTTCACTGAACACTTCGCGGGTGACGGAATCGCTGGACACCCACATACTGGCACGGTGAGCCAGCATCATAACCTGCCGACCGAGTCCCTCCACGTCCGATAACGGCTTTTATCGGACTCACGCCCCCACCCGGCTCAATTCAACCTGGTCGCTGGCTGCGTCCGGATAACGGGCAAATCCTCACGTTATCGGACCCACTTTCCGGGGCCACGTTGCCGTTGACGGCCTGCCACCCGCGCGGTATCGTTAGGCCATATGAACAATAATCTGCAAATACACAATCAGCGAGCGAATTTCACCCTGGTCGTCGGGCAGCCGGCGACCCCACTGGAGGTGACCATCGAAGCCTTCCTCCGCTCGTTGCCTGGGAAGAACCGCAGCGCCGCCACGGTGAAGGCCTACCGCTCGGACCTCGGCCAGTTCGCCACCTGGCTGACCGAGAACAACGTCATCGCCGTTGACCCGACCAGGATTCGCCGTGCTGACGTTGAAGCCTACCTCTCGGACCTGGCCCACCTCGGCCTGTCTGGTGTCTCACGGTCACGCAAGCTGGCCGCCATTCGGGAGTACTTCCGCTTCCTCGAGGACCACGGCACCATTGCCCGCTCCCCCGCCGCCGGCGTGGACGGACCCCGGCGCGAGCAGAAGACCCGCTCGTATCTCAAACCCGACGAATATCGCGCCGTGCTGTCACTCGCCGGCAGCAACGCCCGCGACTACGCCATCTTGCAGGTCTTCCTGCAGACCGGCCTGCGCGTCTCGGAGCTGGTCCATTTGCGCATGGTCGACCTCGACCTGGCCGGCAAGGTGCTGACCGTGCGTGGTGGCAAGGGGCTCAGCGACCGGGAGATTGACCTGGAGAAGCATGCGATTGAGGCGGTGAAGAATTGGCTGAGAATCCGCCCCCCCAGCTTGCACGAGCACCTATTCCTCAACTACCGGGGCGAACCCATCAGCGAGCGCAGCGTGCGGCGCCTGGTGGCCAAGTACCGCCACCGCGCCGGTCTGACGAAGAAAGCGACGCCCCACACGCTGCGGCACACCTTCGCCAGCTACAAAGCCCGTCGCGGCGTCCCCTTGCGCCAGGTCCAGGAATGGCTGGGGCACAAGAACATCGCCACGACGCAAATCTACGTCCACCTGGACCGCCAGGACGCCCAGAAAGCGATGGAGGCGACCAGCCTATGACCCGCAGCCGGTTGCTCCGACTCCGCCGGCGCCGGATGGCCGAGCGGTCCTACGACCACCAGGCCGAACTAGGCCGGATTGCCCAGTGGCTGCAGGACCACGGCTGCAGGACCACCCACGGAGGCAGCGGTGAGCGAACGGGAGCCCCGCCGTGGCGAGGAGCCGCAGGCCTTCCGTGACTTCGCCGCACAATTACCAGAGGCAAACCATCGCCGATGCCTATTGGCATGTGCGCCGGGCCTCAGGATGCACGCAAGGCCTCAGAAATCGCCACCCAAAACGGCACGGTGGAGGTTCTTTGTCTGCTGCCGTCACGTTATTCGGGCAGCCTGCCACTTCCTGCTGATCGTTGACAGGTGGCGCGGGCATCGGCAATTTCGGAGCTGGCTCCCGTGGGACGGTCACCAACTCCGCGCGCCGTCGCCGATTACGCGCAACGGCTATCAGATCGCTGCTCCATAAGTCGTTGGGCGGACCGCCGAACCGGCCCGCTGCTGCTGGCACTATCCAGCGCAGTCTTGTATGCTCCCCCCAATTGGGTTTATGCACAGGCGACTGCCGTAGTGGTTGGCGTTGTCACTATGACGTTGACTTCAATTGTGCAGGCGCGTATACAGGTATACAGGACATGTCATCGAAGCACAGCATCGCTGTAATGCTCCGGGGGTCGGGTATGGACCGACGCTGGAAAGTTGGCCGCAGCATGAGGTCATACCTACAGCAAGCTAGCGCTAGCTTGACCACTTGGTTTAAAAAGGGAGGTGCAAAGCCTATTACGAACTCCGAACGAGGTATATCACATCGTCATGATGATGAACTGCCATTGTCTGAGGAAGACGTCGCGATGATGAAGCAGTTTCATCAAGATACGATATTTTACGAAGAGCATCGTGGATCTATAGCACGTGAGTATAATGATGGATGGGTGGCTATCTATCAAGGGATAATCATCGCCCACGAGTCAGAACTACAGCAATTAGCAGACAAGCTGGTAGCAATGAAGGAGGCTGATGGACTGCCGGCAGAACGAGCTGTTTTGCGGCACGCTGTCCTCGGCTAACTCCAGTGCTCTGCTACATGAGTTGCAGCGTGCACGTTTTTGTTTATGTTACAAGGTTATTTTATAGCCCGTGGCAAACATCTTGTTCTGGACAATATGCAAATTGTCCATCCGGATGATATGCAGAAATTCCAGAAGGTGCCGGTCATTGATACAATTATTCGCCTTGGCGGTGCCCTGCAGACCGGCATCCTGGCGGTAACGTTCGTTTTATCCCCTGCCGATACGTACTCATACCTTGCCCCTCAGGACTCGGTGCGGCTGTCTATGCTCCGGGTCAAGGTTGACGAGCTCAAGGCCTCGGAGAGCCGGCTGCATACCATTGCTGGTATGCAGACCACGCTCCGGTTGGACAACGCTATCATCCAGTCGCTCACCGGGCAACGCATCTGGCGTGGGTCATTGCCTGTCGTCCGTCCTATTCACCCCGACCACGCAAATTCACCGGCTGAGAAGTTACGGAATGCGCTGCCGTCTGTCCTCGGGCAAGACATCCTACAGAGGTATCCTCTCTACGCCAATCCCCACACTGGCCAGGTGTTCCTGTTCACCCAGGAGGAGGCGCAGAGGCTTCCTATCGAGCGACGCGACGCCTAGCAGCCTCCTCCTGGGTCTGTGACGTGCATCGGGATGTTAGCGCAAAACGCTAGGCAAAACTCGTCGCGGCCTGGGCGCGACGCGGACACGGCGGACCGACACATCGACCAACCACACCTACTTCGCCCAGGATCTGGACCAGTTCGACGGAACCGATGGCGTCATCTTCATCAAAGTGTCAACGACCAGCGAGAAGGGCTCTCCCGCAGATTCGATGATTTGCCGGCGGATGTCCCGCCGAACAAGAAGGCGATCGCGGCGCTGCGGCTGTGGCTGAGTGCCCGCCGACCGACCGAGCACAGGGTGCTGTTCACCAACCGATTCGACGCACCGATGGGGGTACGCAGCATCCAGAAACTAGTAGAGCGCTACCGTCACGGCGCCGGCATTGAGAAGCGGATCACGCCCCACTCGCTGCGCCACACATCTGCCACGCACAAGGCCCGCTAGGTGGTGAATGCCTTCCAGTTCCGCGACTATATGGGGCACGCCACGGTGGCAACCACACAGCTTGTACGTGCATCTTGGTCAGGACGAAGCCAGGAAGGTGATGGAAGCGACGAGTCTATGAGCGGCTCAAAAGGCTCCAACGCTTTCGAGCTATACAGATAGACGGGAGAGATCCCGTGCTCGATCTTGGCGGAACGCTGCGAGAGCTCCCGTCGATGCATCAGACGCCGGACCCAGAAAGCCTCGTTGGCCGGACATGAACCCATCACTCTGGAGAAGTTGCGCGCGCCCGATTGCCGCTGCGAGCACTTCAGCGACCACGGCGGCTCTCTCCGCGCCCGTCGGGCCTGAGATACCGAAAAGCGTCCATTCTCGGCGCAGCTCGTGAAGAAAGTGATGGAACGCATCGCGCTCGCCCCACGGTACGTTCGCGGGTGTCTCTGCCTCTAGCAGCGGTCGGCACTGATCGCACTCAGGTCCGAAACGCCCGCGCAACCCGCGTCTATAGCCAAGCGTCAGTTGCTGTGGGCGGTACTCCCCTAGCGTGCCAGCGTCGTAATACCAGGTGGACCGTTGCCGATCTTCAGGGTCTTGCGTCATGAACATCGTGGTGTCGAACTGCCGCGTGTTCCGAAAATTTCCACTTGCCAGCTCCGTCACGCCAGCGGCTGCGAAGAGCAGTGACTGCTGGTTAGCATAGCCATAGAGGATGCGCTTGCCCGCGCGACGAATGCTAAGAAACCCATCCAAGAGGGCATACAAGAAGTTCTCGTCATCAATCAAGAACCGGCTGTGCGGATGCTGTACCAGGAAGTACACGCCATCAACGGGATAACTCACCACCTGGTCAAGCACCGCATCGAACCTCGATTCGCTCGAAACAACAGACGGGCCTACGGCAACCGTCATGTATGTAGGCGTACCCGCTGCGCAGCGGCTGCCCGCCTCAGCAATTCTCATTTGCAGCTCAAGCCACGGTTCGTCGGCAGAATCTGAGAACCGGCCCGGCAAGATGACTTCGTCCACGTGCACTCTGTTTCTTTGGTATTCAACAACGCGCTCGCAGAAGTCATGTGCCTCGAATTCTCGAGTAGAGAAGTCTGCCCCTTCCCAATATTCATGCACGAGGATATTCGGGTGGTCGGTCCGCGGTTCATAAAACTGTGGGTCGCAGAGAACGACTCCATCCAGGTCGTGAATTTCTCCTGCATCGCGCAGGAGCGAATCGGGATTCCGATATGCACGTGGAGACAGGACCACGCCGGAACTCTGGTGTGCTGGGAGAAAATCTCGCACCAGCGGCATCATGTTCCAGCCCTGTTGCATTAGGAATCGCATTACATCCCCGCCTCGCCCGTCATGGGCCAGTGAGTGCCGCCCGTCTTTCGCGAATCTCATCGAGTGCGTCTACAGCTGATGGTGGCCGTCGATGCGCTGCCTTGCTGAGGCAACGATGCACGAAGCTTTCCAGGTCGGGCGGCACGACGGGCGCGAGGCTGGTCAATGGTTGCGGGTTTAGCTTCAGCCCTCTCTGCAGCGCCTCGGCAGGCGACGAGCAGTTCTCCAAGAAGGGGTTGCGACCGGTGAGACATTCGTACAGGACCACTCCGATGGCAAAGAGGTCAGTCCTGACCGTGATGTATCCCTTCTCGTTTCTGATCTGCTCGGGCGCGGCGTAGCCTGGCGTCAACGGGCCGTTAGGTACGTAGTCGAGCGTGAGAGAGGCAAGATCGAGGTGTCGCGCGATGCCGAAGTCGATTAGCACGACCCGGCCGGACGGCAACATGATGTTCTCGGGCTTGATATCGCGGTGCACAAGGTGGGCTGCCTCTACCTCGACGAGTGCC
The DNA here is from genome assembly GCA_050184225.1 of Dehalococcoidia bacterium. GTDB lineage: Bacteria > Chloroflexota > Dehalococcoidia > CAUJGQ01 > CAUJGQ01 > JBFXAN01. The sequence goes on from JBFXAN010000007.1 coordinate 24,685, forward strand.
TCAAGAAGCGAATCCCCGAGAACGAGCACCTCGGCCAGGGGAATCTGTCCGCGTGCGTTCAGTGCAGTCCTAAGGTAGCCGCCATCCAGAAACTCCTCGATTACATAGATGACGGGTGTTCTGCCGAAACTCTCTTGCCCCCAATCATGGATACGCGGGAACGCTGGGCCAAGGAGCTTCGCGGCGGTCTCAATCTCTCGAAGGGCGCGCTGCTGCGCGGTCCCCGGACTGGGGTGCACGAGTTTGAGTGCAATGCGGTCATAAGATGGATGAACGGCCTCGAAGACCAACTTCTGTCCGCTGGGATCACCGCCTCCCGGTCACTACCAAGCCGGGGAATGCTGCCTGCACCATCGGCACATCTACATTCCATCGCTGGACCATCCTGGTCTCCGGTTAACTAATCGGGTGACGGGCCAAGTCGTCCACGAGCCGCTCATTCAACAACCATGTCAAATACGTATGTCGCTGCGTCCCTCTTGAAGAGGGCACTGCCACGCGCGGGTGGCCAGCGGTATCGGGCACGATGAGGCCGACCAGCGACTCGCGACATGCGGCGGCCGCCTTTGATATGAGGGAATCGGTTACGTGAGCCAACACGACGTACGACGCATGAGCAAACCATAGATGTCGCATTGCTTGGGCGACCCCACGCCGCCATTCCCGAAGTTTGGCCTCAAAGGCGACCACACTGTGTATCGCCAAGCACTGGCGGAGCGCCCGTGCGCGGATGCAGGCATCGCGTCTATGTATGAGCCCACGAGCCTCAAGCTCGGCTCCGACGGCCAGGGCCTTTGCCGGCGTTATGCCTAGGTGCGAAGCGAGACTGTCGAACGAGGTCCATCGGCGATGGACCAGAAAGGCCATAGCGTACGCCCCTGCGCGGGTCAGCCGTGTGCGGTCTTTAAGCTGCGCGACACGTTCCTCAACCACCGACGGCCGGACGTTCGCGAGCAAGATATCCGGCCTTCCGAACTCGGTTCGTGGCTCTTTCCAGATGACGGGAGAATACCCAGCACTTCCGGCGAGATTGGGCAGCAGCTCCGCCCATTCGTTGATGAATCGTTCTTCTGTTTGCCACATGGGTCTCAAACCGGGAGCAAATGTTACCGCAGTTTAACAGCTTCGCCCGGTTAGTTTGATCCCTAGCGGAGTGATGCCCATTGACCCGTCCAGACTCGATTCCTCACTGTGTCGCCGCACGGCCCCGGCTGGTAGCAGCGAGTGAGCCAGGCACTCAAGCCGTCGAGGCCCCGGAAGAGCGGTGGTGCCTCGCGTACGGCCACCTCATCCTCTGCGGGCAGAGTCGCGGCCGTGCTCACCGTGTTCCGGCTGTGGCCCCATCCCAGCCATCGATTCGCGCAGTTCCGAGAACAAAACCGCGATGCTGCTCGCGTTGGCTCGATGGCTGCCCGACACGTCTCGCAGGTTCGCGTCGTCCATTAGCGAGCGAGGTAGCCGATACTTCGACCGACCTCCAGGAGAGGCTCGCCGGTGGATTGGTATTGCGCAAATGCCAGGTTCTCGTTGATGCAGACCCTTGCCGCCCTCTCCCAGCCACAGGAGTATGCGGCGTAGTTATGCGGGATTGGTATTATTCCCAGGTGGGGCAACAAATTCTCGCCGCAACGCCGGATACTGCAGAAGTACTGTTGTCTTCGTGGACAGTGAGGCTGCTTCGATGGGTGTGCGTTGGCAAGCCGGCGAGGGAGAAATTGTCTGGCCAGATCCGGTGCCGTGCAGGCCAGAGAACCCGGTGCAAGGCATTCGTACCTGCGAAGCGCTGCGGACTGGCCAGCCGTGTCCATGGCTCCGAGTTCGATACTGCGGAGTTCGTGCGGACGATATGGCATCGTCCCTTGAGACGCTGGAGCTGGAGGAGTTCGCCTGGCTGTTTGAGGACGATGTGGACGCGGACGACTTGCAGGAAGCCGCCGACGAATTGCAAAGGGAGTTGAGAGCTCTCGACACAGCGTCGAGCCAGGAATATCAGGCCCTTGGGCGAGTTCGCTGGCTTGTCCGCCTCATCGGGCAGTCGGAGCGGTACGGGTTTGGACTCAGTGGTCGGTTCGCAGAGCGACTCGACACCAAGGACCGGTATTGATGCGCAAAGCGTATTGTCGAAGTGAAGCCCAGCGACTTCTTTCCGATTGCACCATCAATGCACCACCGGTAGACGCTACGGCGGCCGCGGCGTCTCTATTCCTTGAGGTTCAAGTGAAACGTCCGTGGCGGTGGGCCTCACGGTCCTTGCTCCGTCGGGAGGACGGTCAGATCTGGGTGAACGCTGATGAGTCCCGGCGTGGTCAACGGTTCTCCATCGGCCATGAGATCGGACATTTCCTCCTGCATCCGGATACCAGCGTCTTCTCGGAGCACGCGGATCCAGAGACGTTGGACTACGCTCCGGATCCGCAAAAGACACTCGAGGCTGAAGCCGACTACTTCAGCAGCGTGCTGCTTGTTCCTCCGAAGTGGTTCAGCGCAGACGTGCTGGTCGGTCTCCAGACCAGGGAACTGGTCTGCCGCTACGACGTCTCCGACGAGGTCGTGTTCATCGCCCTGCAACAGCGTGGGCTGCTAAGTAGGCTGGGAAAGCGCTCGCGGCGGTAGCCCCAGTTCCTGCCGCACTTCAGCCAGATATCGCTGTACGTCCGCACCACCCGCATCACGCGTTTCAGCGAGGAACTCCTCGCGGTCTTCGCCGGTAGCCCCGCGCGCCATCCTCGTGAACTGCTGGACCTCCCTCGGTTGCTGTGCGCTCAGCTCCAGCAGGGTTATTAGATGCGTCGGGTCGAACGAAAGCGCCTGCGACAACGCCCGCCATACGCTGGGCGGCTTGACCGCCCAGGGGTTCACCGCTTGAGATTCGAGTCTCTGAATGGCGACTGGTGAGATTCGCAGGCCATCCTGAGCGAGCCGTTGCACCAGCGCACTCTCACTCAGACCGAGTGCGAGCCGGCGCTGCTTGAGCGCCGCGCCGACATCGATGTTCTCGTTGCGCGCGAACAGTGTTCGGTGGAGGTTGATCCACAACTGCTCCTGAGTGAGTGCCTGCTGCTGCTTTGCCGCCTGGACCGCGGCCTGAGCAAGAGCAGCAGCCTCCTCGGGAAAGCTGCGTCTGAGCTCGTGAAGATCAGGTTCTTCTCCTTGATTGATGTATTCCCAGAAGCGCCGGACGCCGGGCCCCTGTCCTCGACCACTAGTCATATGTGCCCTCGTACCCAGAAAGCTCACGGAGGCGGGCGAGTCCCTCGGCAATCAGCTTGCGCGCCTTGGATTCACTGCACCCGAGTGTCGAGGCGACGGTGTGCTCCTCAGGGTTGGTGCTGTAGACCTTCAGGTCCATTAGCACATGCAAGGCTATCGCTTGTGCCATCTCATCCGGCAGGTGCGCGAGCCATGCTTGGGCAACAAGCTTGCCGTCAACCTCGCTAGCCCCGTCCTCAACAACTCCCGGCAAGCTATCGTGTGCGATAGCCCAGGGCTCCGTATAAGCCTCATCGCCCGACGGAACAATCCGCCAAGCCGCCCGCTCTCGGGTACGCTCCTTCCCTTCTATTACCTTGCGGTACGCGGTCTGCGCCACTCTGTGCATAGCGAGGTTGAAGCGGTTTTCGAAGAAAGACTCTCCGTTAAGCACCGCCTCGAAAAACTCGTGACCTAGCTCATCTTCGACCTCCTCCCGGTCGTACGCAGACAGCACGTGGACCTTCGTCTTCTCCACGGCACGTACGGCCGCTTTCACTCGGGGTGTTGCACGCTCGATGAGCAACTCGTACAGGCGATCGCCAGCAATTCGGCCGTAGACGCGGCACGCGGTCACGATCGTCTCGATGGACTGGTGCGTGAGGCGGTCGAAGAAATCGAAGGCGCCCGGCTCCCCCAGCGCCTCCCATTCCGCCGCGAGTTCGGGCGGCTTCGGCTTCTTGTTCACGGCCACTGTATCTTCGCCACCTCCTTGGTCATCCACCCCTAGTTATTAATAGCAGCCCGGCTTTCAAAACCCGTACGTGCCCAGATGCGATCCCGTCGGCCGACCCGTACAGGTTTCCTGGCCTCGGGTGCGATCAACCATATAGAGGGGTGACGAGATGCCCCACTTCACAGGAGGACGTGATGACAACCACAGAGCAGATCCACGCAGATGCGGAACGGCCCGTGACCGTCACCGTGACGGTCAACAATGGGCCGGTCGTGTTCCACATTAAGAAGGCTACCGGAAGCGAGATCAAGGCGACCGCTATCAGTCAGGGCGTGAACATCCAGGCAGACTTCGTCCTGTACGAGGTCCACGGTGGCGGCAAGCTTAAGCCGGTTCTGGATGACGACACCGTGACGTTGCACGAGCGCCAGGCGTTCCGCGCAGTGGCGCCGGACGACAACAGTTAGGAGAGCCGCATGACCCCAGAGGTGGCACGCGCGATCGACGATATCCGCACGGCCTTCCCCGGCCACCGGCTTGAGGTCCAGGACGAAGCGCAAGGCGGCGCCTACGTTGTCGTCCACGACCTGCCCATCGGTGAGCAGTACGCGCCAGCGACGAGTTGGTGCGGGTTCGTCATCACGTTCCAGTATCCACGGGCGGACGTTTATCCCCATTTCCTCGATCCGAACCTGCGCCGAGTCGACGGCAAGCCGCTTGGCGAGAGCTTCTCCGGCCAACCGGTGGATTGGAACGGCCGTCAGGCATATCAGGTCTCTCGCCGGTCCAACCGCTGGAGCGCCGCCACCGATACGGCAGCGACGAAGCTGGCGAAGGTGTTGGAGTGGGTGCGATCGCGATGAAGCAACCGATATCACTCACGATCGATGCGCCGCTGTACGCACAACTGGAGCAGCATCTCTTCCCTGGCGATCGGGATGAGCACGGGGCGGTGATCGCCGCCGGCATCGCCGAGACCGGTCGGGGCACCCGCCTCCTCGCCAGAGGACTGTTCCTGGCGCGCGACGGCATTGACTACGTTCCGGGCACACGGGGCTACCGCGCCCTCACGCCACGCTTCGTGGCGGAGACGGTCGAACACTGCGCCAGGGAGAACCTTTGTTACCTGGCCGTCCATAATCACGGCGGCGGGGACCAGGTGCGCTTCTCCCTGCAGGATCTCGCTTCGCACCGTCGAGGCTACCCGGCCCTGCTCGACATCACCTACGGGGGGCCAGTGGGTGCGCTCGTCCTCACGCCGGCGGCTGCTGCCGGTGACATCTGGACGCCCGACGGACGCCGCTCTCTCAGCCACCTGCGCGTTGTGGGACCGCGCGCCCGTACCCTGTATCCGGCGCCACCCCGGCGCCCTGATCACGCCGACCCGATGTACGACCGGCACGCACGCCTATTTGGTGATGTCGGTCAGGCGATCCTCGGCGGGCTGAAGGTGGGGATCATCGGTCTGGGCGGTGGCGGCTCGTTGGTGAATGAGTGGCTGGCGCGACTCGGCATTGGCCATATCGTCGCCATTGACTTCGACCGGGTGGAGCTGTCGAACCTGCCACGCATCGTCGGGGCGACCCGCCGTGACGCGGCGGTGGGACGCTACAAGGTCGACGTGGCGCGCCGCGTCGCCCGCCAGGCGAACCCACGCATTCGCTTCGACGCCGTCGTCGGCGACATCCTTGATGAACCGACCGCTCGCCGTCTGACGGACGTGGACTTCCTCATGCTCGCCAGCGACACCATCCAGAGCCGGCTGGTCTTCAACGCGCTCGTCCACCAATACCTGATCCCTGGTGTGCAGATCGGAGCGAAGGTCCGCACCGACCGCACCACGCGTCAGGTGACGGAGATCCACACCGCAACGCGGCCGGTGTTGCCGGCCGCCGGCCACGGCTGCCTGGAGTGCCACGACCTCATTCCGGCCGCGCGGCTGAGTGAGGAGGCGCTGAGCGAGGGTGAGCGGCGGGCACAACGATATGTCGAAGATGAGACGGTCGCTGAGCCGAGTGTGATTGCCCTGAACGTGCTGTCGGCGGGCCAGGCCGTTGCCGACCTGATGCTGATGTTCACCGGTTTGTACGAAGGCATCGAGGCGCTGCCTCATCAACTGCACTTCGTCAGGGAACGGGCGCTTAACGAGGTAACACCACACGCGAACCCGACCTGCTTGGATTGCAGTACACACTCGCGGAGCCGGCGGGCACGCGGAGACCGGATGCGGTTACCCTGCCGTGCCCCGTCGTCCAACTGATTCGCGCCAATCGGAGCCGACTATATCCGCAGAATCGACCTTCTGCGTCATGACTGGCCGCCGAACCATTCACACGGCGCAGCGCATGCAAGTTACGGCAACGTGTCCATCGTATCGAAACCTACATCGCCAACAACGTCTCCCACGACTCCCGAATCCGTCCTAGGGAGGGTATGTAGTCCGCCCCTGTCTCCTACCGCCGATCACAGACTTCCATTCGCGCGGCGTGTTGACGCCACGCCGAGGACACGGCCATAGTGTGCATCAAGCTGCAGAGCCATGACCTGTGATCCGACATCACCGCGGGCGGTCGAGCACGAGTCGGGAGGTCGCGCCGTGCCATCCCATTGGAATCAGCTCCTGCGGCAGCAACGGGTGGCGGCGGGTCTCAGCCGCGAACAGCTGGCCGCACGGGCTGGGGTCTCGCGTGACACCGTGGTCGCCTACGAACTTGGCCGGCGACCACCCACACGGACAACGCTCGTTCGCCTTGCTGGTGCGGCATCGCCGACGACGGCCGAAGCGAATCGGATCGTCGCCGCCGCCGGCTTCCACCCAGAGCCGGACGCTGATCTGGCGGTGTTGCATCAGCGCCGACCGGCACCGACCTCACTGGCCGAGGCGGTTCGCGGGTACGATTGGCCGTGCCTGGTCGTCAACGAGCGGATGGAGATCGTCGGCTGGAATGCGGCCGCGATCCAAGTCGGCGAATGGGACTTTGCCACCCAATCACCCACGCCGCGCGAGCGCAATATGCTGCGGATCGCGGCCCAGCCGCACTTCCGCCAGCGGGCGCTCAATTGGGACGCGATCGTCAGTGACCTGCTCGGGCTGGTCAAAGGCGAGGCGCCAGAACTCTTGCAGTCGGGCACCGCCGACCCCTACTTCCTGGCGGTGGTCAACGACATCGCTACCCACCACAGCGCCGCCCTGCCGGACCTGATGCGGCTCTGGACGGCCGCCACGCCGTATGACCCACGCCACCGCAACATCCAGTACCCTCACTGGCGCACCGCCGCCGGTGACGAGTTGCGTTTCAATACGGTGGTCGTGACCTGGAGCGACTTCGACGCACTGTACGCCAACGACTGGCAGCCGGCCGATGCGTTCACCTGCGAATGGCTCGCCAATCGACGACTGGCGTCGGTGGGCTCCCAGCCACCCACGTCCATCCCGGCCGTGGAACCGGCGGCGGCGCCGACCTGGTTTGCCCGACTGCGGGCAGCGCGCGAACAATCCGGCCTCACGCGCAGGCAGTTGGCCACCCTGACGGAACTCCATCCGCGCACGCTAGACAACTGGGAGACGGGCCGGCACACGCCCGACCGCGAGGGCATCCTCCACTTCGCGCGGGCGATGCGGCTCGACGGTGGCACGACCAACGCCATCCTCGCCGCCGCCGGCCTCGAGCCGGAGCCGTCGGACTGGGCCTTGTTCATCGCCCAGCAATCACTGCGGGTGGCACCCACTCGTTATGAGCTGCTGGCCGGCCAGCCGCCGGCATCCCTAGCGGAGATTCGGCGGGAGATCGGCGCGCACACCTGGCCCTGCCTGGTAGTGGGACCGGGCTGTGACATCATCGCCGCCAACGCGCCGCTGGCACGCGTTGTCGGTGGTGACCCGCTGGAGCTACACCGCAACCTGGTGCGCTTCTTCCTCAGCCGGACCGTGCGCGAGCGGGTGGTCAACTGGGACGAAGTGGTGACGGCGGTCGTACCCAGCACGCTGCGACAGGCGCTCGGCGGTGAGCGGACCACCCCGGCGCTACGCCCCCTGACAGCGGAACTGGAGCGGGAGGAACCAGGGGTTCTCCCGCAGCTTCAGGCCCTCTGGCACTCTTCGCCGCTCCCGGTGCTCCAGAGTCGGGTCGTGTTCCCGCTGGTCTGGCGGCACGCCGACGGCACGGCGCTCGCCTTCAACGCGATCATCTCGCTGTGGGACAGTCGCGTGCCGAGCTGGGTGATCGATTGGCATCCCACTGACGCAGTCACCTGGACCTGGTTGGCTGATCGCACGCGGTAAATTTCCAGCGCGTGTACAAATCTACGATCGCATTGGTTGACAGGTGCCTGTTTGTCCGGCAGCATATCCTGCAATGCCGGTGCAATGCATTATGCACACGAACTCGCGGCGACCGAATGTGAGGTAGCTGGATGCGGCGGTTGATGCTTCTCGCCTCTATGCTTATCGTCGGCCTTTCCCTAAATGTCCGGCTCTTGAATGCCGCGCCCACTGATCTCGATCCGACCTTCGGTCAGGGAGGCGTCGCGACGATCACGCCGCCACTCAACGGAACCGGCGGGCCAGTGCGCATCATCACCCAATCGGACGGGAAGATCTTCGCGATTAGCCAAGCCGGGTGGATGTATCGTGTCCAGGGTGATGGTGCGCCAGATACGACCTTCGGATCCATGCAGCATGGCGTAGCGGCCCTTGCTTTGCCGCCTGATACCACACTATTTGGCGTGACGATAGTAGATGCATTTCTCGACAATAATGGCGCGTATGTCATCGTCTTTCAAGGAATTTGTGGTAATGTCTCTTGTTTGGCAATTCTCCGCTATACTAGATTCGGCATTCTAGATACATTGTTCGGCAGTAGTGGTGCGATATACTACCAAAATTCCATTGCTTCCGGAGCGATGATGCAACCAGACGGGAAGATTGTTGTGGCCATTCGCACACAAGACCCTCTGCAGAGCTTCCGTCATGTCGCTTACTTGATTAGATTCAACGTCGATGGCAGCATTGACAATAGCTTCGGATCTAGTGGACTAGTAGAGTTTGCCTCTGACCCTACTACGTCGGTTACGACATTCGTAGTGGCTATTCAACCAGATGGAAAGATAGTTTCCGCTGGAGATTTTAATACCGGAGGGCTACAGAATATACTTCGGATTCGCCGATACAATAGTAGTGGTTCAGTAGACAACTTGTTCGGAGTAAATCAAAGCGGCGCCATTGACATTCCTGTTAGCTCATCAGAAGCATTTACAGGCCCATATGTCCGAGCAATCCTAATTGATAGCACAGAAGGACTAACTATTGCTGGTAGAGTCAATGACCGTCTGGATGGCAACTCCAGGGTTCTACTTGTGCAACTGACACCATTGGGAACACCTGTCTCAACTTATGGAACAAGTGGCGTTATTCTTGGTAGTTCATTTCAACCCGCTCCCTTCGACTTCGCCATTGATACGAATAACAAAGTAGTTTTGACAACGTTCATTCAAACAAGCAATAACGCTGGGGACATTGTGTCGATACGCTACTTGCACAGTGGTCAAGTCGACACCGAGTTTGCCGCGGGAGGTGTCGTACGCACCAGCATTGGTATCGAAGGCCATGGGTCGCATGCAGCTATCTCGATCCAGCCTGATACTAAAATCGTGGTGGGTGCAGAGGGAACAGCATTCACGCTCGTGCGATATGTTGGTAGCTCCGCTGCAGGACCCACGGGAGCTAGGCTCGACTTCACCCAACTGCCGTCGAGCACGGCCACGGCCGGTCAGCCTTTCGCCCAGCAGCCGAAAGTGACGGTGCGAGATGCTAGCGGCAACCCTGTCACGAGCTACAGCGGCACGGTCACGCTCGCGAAGGCGCCGAGCAGCACCGGACCCGGCAATCTCACCTGCACCGGTGGGCCGGGACCGAACCAGCAGACTGTCGTCAACGGCGTGGCGTCCTTTGCCGGGTGTGCGTTTGATCAGCCGGGGACCTATTTACTCCGGGCAACGAGTGGGACACTCGCCGCAGCCGACAGTACCGCCGTTACAGTAACGGGAACGGCACCACTGACGAAGGTTGCGGCTGTGGAGCCCCTGCCCCTCGGTCAGGCCCAAACCTGGACGATTACCGCCACCAACCCCGGCTCCACGCCCACGTCATCCGTCACCGTCACCGATGTGCTGCCAAGCCAGTATCGGAACCTGCAGGTGCGTTCGAGTGGCTGGAGCTGCAATTCCAGCAGTCAGACCACCAACAACCAGACGACCAGCCGGGTGACCTGCACCTGGCGCACGCCGCTGGCACCGGGAGCCAGCACCGCACCGATTACCATTCAAGCAGTCGCCGCAACCTGTGGCACGGCTCCGATCCCCAACACCGCCAGCGTCAGCTTCGCCTACGCAGGGATGTCGGCTCCAACTACGGCGACCGCCAGCGCGATGACGACTATTACCTGTTCGGGGACGCCGACTCCCAATCCCTCTGCATCTCCTCCACCATCCCAGCGCCGCTATGCTGCCGGTGGCGATTCGATACCTTTCGGCGCAGATCTATCCGAGAGCGTTCGCACGGGTCAGAATTATCCGAGCCAGTTGCTTAACAACCATCTCGCCACGCTCAACTTCTCTTCAACCGCCTTCCTGAATACCGCCCAAAGTGGCGCGTCGAGCACGAACTATGTTTCGGGTGGTGGCAGCTTTACGCGGCAGCTCGATCCGACTGTGGCACATCGACCAGACCTCATCACGATGACTTTGGGTGTCGACAATAAGGTGCTCCCGAGCTTAGTAGAGCAGTGTCTGCCGCTTCTCCAGGCGTTCGACATTGCTGCGACAGTAGCGTGTGAAAACACAATTCTGAACGACGAGGCCGCCTGGAATACCTTGATAACGGATCTGCAGGTAATCTTCTCCCGTTACTTGCAACTGATGCAGGAGAACCGCCAACTTCTTGTTGCCGTGACGAACTACTACAATCCGCTGCCCCGCCGGCTCACCGACGACACGATCAGAGCGCTCTGCGACCAGCTCCAGGCCGGTTTCTCCGGCCGCTGCCGCGAGCAGCTCAACGAGCTCAGCCCGGCGTTTATCGGCGCCAATGCAGTCATCGAACGACTCAACCGCACGATCGAGGGGATGGTCCGGAGATTCACTCCCTTCGCCGGCGGCCGATTCGTGTTCGTTGATCTCTATCGATCCTTCATCGGGCACTGCACATCGATCAATGCCACCATTGCTGTCACGCCAGCGGGTGGCAACGCTAGCGGCAACCTGGGTTGCTCAGAGAGCTGGATCGAGCCGGCCTTCCCGATTCAGGGCTCCAAACAGATACCGATTACGGTGGCAGGTCAGCAGGTCGTTACCTTCACGGTTGCGCTGATGGGACAGGCGGGGGTGCATCCGAACGCCGCGGGACATCGCTGCATCGCCGCGTTGATTTGGGAAGCAACCAAAGCCAGGCTTGGCTCATCAGAGCCGGCCAAGCAACCATGTGCTTAGCGGGGTGTGCGGCGGAAGGTAGCGAAGATCAGCTCGCAGGTCCGCCAATCGCCAGGCGGCCCGGCCACCAGCCAGAACGTACCGTCAGGTTCATTGACGACAATCTGTTCATAGGGATAAAGGCCGGCGACCACAACGTGCCTGCGCTCGGCGCTCACTCCACCAAGCTTAATTGGCTCCACCCAAGAAAGGCCCTCAGGCGTGACTGCTGCACCGGATGCCTGGACTGAAATGGAACAGGTCACATCCCCAATCGAGCGAAAGGCTACGCCATCGTGGGAGTCAACTGTGTACCCGTCTGGATAGTGGACCTCGAAACCATTGCGCTGGTCGGTGTACCGCCGCCAGGCAGCGGTCTGGCTCTGAACACTCGCTTCATCGGGAAATGGCGGCAGCGGCGCTGGATGAGGTAGGTTGATGTCAAAGGTCATCGGATTACCATTGGCTCGCAGTAGCATCAACATAAACACGATACAGCTCATCGCTATTACCAAGATTGACACACTTAGAAAGTACTTCATATGTTGTTCCAGTCTCCTAATAATGAGTATATAGTCTAATGATAGCATTGATCCTTGGTGCCTTCAGCATGAAAACTCAATATCATGCGGTCATTCGACCTTCTGCGACACGGTGGTCGTTGCCCGGCGGCGTATAATAGGCCTATATGGCGAAGACCGTTAAACCAATTTCCTATCAGGATGGTGGTGGCAGACCGCTCTTCACGATGCCCGACACGTATCGCGCCTTCCTCACCCGGGACGGCCGGATGACGATCCCGGCGCCGATTCGCCAGCGGCTGGGCCTCACCCCCGAGAGGACGCTACCGGTGGGCGTCAGCGACGATGGCGAGAGCGTCATCGTCACGACCGGCCACCGCCGCACGCTTGCCGACTCACTTGGATGATCCGGACAGGAACCAGCCTGGCCGCTCCGCTCGCGCCCGCGGCGCCAGGGGTTCCGCTGACGCATCGGCGGCTTGTTCACCTGCGGCACCAGCTGTCACCCCCTGCCTCGAAGCGGCGCGATGCCGTCTCGTGCCTTCCTCCACCACATACTAGTGGCCACCTTCCTGGCCGCTTCAATTCGCACCGCGCTGTCGCCTTCGCACACAAAATCGCGCCATGATCAATTTGACATTGTGTACACTATGTAGTATATTCGACACTACGAGAACACCCGTTGAAAGGAGGACTATGGTGGTTAAACGCTATTCATCTCGCGAGGCCAGGGCCAACTTCAGTGATATTTTGGGCTTTGTCTACTACACGAAGGAGCCGGTCATTGTCGAGCGGAAAGGCAAGCCATACGCCGTGATGATTAGCCCAGAGCAGTACGACGCTCTCCAGCAGGAAGAAGCACAAACGTGGCAGCTCATTGATGCGATGCGCCAGCAGAATGCGCCGTTCGACCCTGACGAAATCGAGGCCGCGGTGACCGCGGAGGTCGAGGCCGTCCGCGAGCGGCGCTACGCGGAGGAGCAGCGAGCTGGTCAGCGCCGTCGTTGATACCAACCCGGTGGTCAGCGGCCTGCTCAGCGACCGCGGCGCGGCGTACCAGCTCCTCGAAGCCTGGCGCGTCGGCGCCTTCGTCTTGCTCTACTCGGACGCGATCTACGCCGAGTACGCCGACGTGCTGCCACGACCGAAATTCGCCCGGTACCACCTCACGCCTGAGATCATCGCCGCCTTCCTCCGCCGCGTCAGGCGCCACGGGCGCCGCGTGACGCCACGCCGGCGCCTCCCGATCACCGTGCGCGATCCAAAGGACGACATGGTCCTGGCGGCGGCACTCGGTGGGCACGCCGACTATCTCGTCACCGGCGACGCGGACCTCCTCGACCTGCGCGGCCGTCCTGAACTCGGCACCCTGCAGATTGTTCCCGTGGCCGAATTCCTCGCCATTCTCAAGCAGCCCTAGCTGCTTCCAGTGCATCGTCCGCAGGGAGCACCGGCGTCCTTCGCCAGTTCGATCGCTCTCATCACCGCTCCCCTCGTGGCTTCGCCACCAGGGGCCCCCGCCAACCAACCCACCCGCACCGGACCAGCGGCACCACCCTCGCCACCGCTGGTGGCTTCAGGGCGTGCCTTCCACCCGCTCATCTCGTTGCACGAGTCGGCACGGTGCAGGGGTGCGCGATCACCGCCTTAAGATACCCTTAACACCGTTGTTGGTATCCTCGGCGGCATGTCATCACCGGAACGGGGTTCCGGTCCCGGTCAGCCGGAACAACCCAGCCCACCTGAGTCCGAACCGCCGCCGTACTATCGTGCCGCGCGCTTCACCGACGAGCGGACCGCCGCCGGCGTCTATCGCCGTGCCGAGCAGACGATCCATCGCACGCCGTGTGACCTCTCTGCGTATCGGTTTCTGCTCGACCAGGTCTCCCATGTCGCCCTAATCGGTGCGCCACCGCCACCGCAACTCGACCAGGTGCTCGCCGATCTCTTCGCGGCGGGCGAGCCGGCCACCCTCCCCTCAGAGGTTCTCCGTCAGCTCTCCGAACGCCGGGCACAGGCCAGCCGGATCGGCCCGTGGGTCGAAGGGCATTACCGGCCCGGCCGACGACTCTGAGGGGGCGACGATCTCTCCCCCGCACCTGACACCTTCCATCGCTTGATAACACTTGACGAGACTATTGCATTGATTCGTATAATAAGTACATACACCAACTTGCGGTTGTAATTGACAAAGTTGGATCAAGTTATACAGCGAAACTATGGAGTTACCCTATCTTGCATACTTCCATCTCAAAGAAGAACCCTTCTCGACCGTCCCCTCGCCGCGGTATTTCTTCCTGACCTCGGTGCATGCTACGGCGCTGGAGAAGACGGTCTACGTCGTTGGCGCGAAGAAGGGCCTCGCCGCCGTCTTCGGTGACACCGGCACCGGCAAGTCCAGCCTGGCGCGGCTGCTTCATCAGAAGTTCCGCGACTCCGGCTTCCTCTCGACCCTGCTCACCAACCCCAGCTATCCCACGCCCAACAGCCTCCTGCGCACCATCGCCCAGGAGTTCGGCGTGCCCAAGACCGACAAATCCTTCAAGGGCATGCTCGACCTGTTCAAGGCCTATCTCTTCCAGCAGGCCGTGGACGAGGGCAAGACCGTGGTTCTGATCATCGACGAGGCCCAGACACTCAAGCCGCCCCTGATCGAGCTGCTTCGTCAACTCGCCAATTACGAGACCAACGACATGAAGCTGGTGCAGCTTGTCCTGTTCGCCCAGGAGGAGCTGCGCAACACGCTTTCCCGGCCGGCGCTGCGCAACTTCCGCAGCCGGATCGTGCTCGCCTCGACGCTGGAGCACCTCTCGCTGGACGACCTGCGGGCGATGCTCAAGTTCCGCTGGGAGGTCGCCTCCGGCGGCGCCCAGCATCCGTTCAGCGAGGACGCCATCCGGGCGATCTTCGATGCCTCCGCCGGGATGCCCCGCGAGGCGAACATCCTCGCCGACAACGCCCTCGTCGCCGCCTACTACCAGCAGGCCCGCCTGATCGATGCCGACCTCATCACCGCGATCGCGGCCGACCGCACGGAGAATCTCTCCCGGCTGGAGGCACAGCGATGAAGGGCACCAGCATCTTCAGCGGCAAGAAGCTCTCGGAGCAGACGCCGGTGGCGACGTCGGGCATCGACCAACGACTCTTCGCCCCCGCACCGTCGCCACAGAGCCAGCCATCCGCACCCACAGCGGCGGCAGCGCATCCCAACCGGCCTGAGTCGCCGACGGCCACGCCGGAGATAGCCGAGATGAACGAAGCGACACGACCGGTACCAATCCCACTGCCGTCGGCCGCGGCGCCGGCAGCAGTGCAGGATCCACCACCGCGGTTCGAGCTGGACCTCACCGCCATCCCCCACCGCAAGGATTCGTTCCTCTTCACCACCGAGGAATTCGAGGCGCTGGAAGACCTGAAGCTACAGGTCGGCCGCGGCTTGGACATCAAGGTGACCAAGCAGAACCTCATGCGCTGCGCCCTGGCCGCCCTGATCGATGACTGGCGGCGGAAGGGCCCCAACAGCTCCATCATCGCCCCTCTGAGGCGGCGTGGCCGATAGTCGCCCTCATTTCCAGGTTCCTGGTTTTCTGGCCTCTTTCCCTTTTCCCCAAGTGGGAATGAAGGTAGGAGGCCACTTTCCCACATGGCCGGGAGGGAAGCCTGCCAGTTGTCTGGGAAACTGGCCGGGAAGGTGGCCAGCCAGGAAACTGGTTGACCAGTGTCAAGGCGCCTGTGGTTTAGTGAGGTGTCGAGCGTCGCTCGATCATCATGAAGACGAACGGGGAGCGAACCACCAATCAGCACCGATCATCCGGATTTGCCGGCTTTGACCCGCCGACGGCGAACTGGTTTCGCATGCCCGACAACTGGGTCGACATCTCGGCCGGCATCACGAGCCTCGCCGAGCTCAAGGTCGTGCAGTACATCCTGCGGCATACCTGGGGCTACCGCGAGTATGACATCAAGAAGCACATTACCGTCGATGAATTTGTCAGCGGACGGAAG
This sequence comes from Dehalococcoidia bacterium, assembly GCA_050184225.1. Lineage (GTDB taxonomy): Bacteria > Chloroflexota > Dehalococcoidia > CAUJGQ01 > CAUJGQ01 > JBFXAN01. Next base: position 40,600 of record JBFXAN010000007.1, read on the forward strand.
CGCCGCGACGGCAGCCGCATGGATCGGGGCACCGGCCTGGCCGAGCAGTCGGTGCGGAACGGTCTTGAGGCCGCCAAACGCGACGGATTCGTCGAGGAGTTCGTTGACGATACCGATCGAGCGAGGATCAAGAAGTACTACGGCCTCACGATGCGCGCGGCGGTGGGGGAGCCTCAGGATCATGACGGCTCGAACACCGACACGAACCCACCCCAACGGATGGAGACCGAGGTCCAAGATTTGGACCCCGAGGTCCAGAGATTAGACCCCAGAGGTCCAGAAGTTGGACCTCGTACAGAGACCACCACCAAGAATGAAACCTTCGAAATGGGGAACGGTTCGACGATTGCATCATCCGCGACCTTGAGTTCAAGACCAGCCGCTTCGTCCGCCCTTCGCCGCCCGATAGACGCCTCAGACGAGACTGCTACGACGGCGAGCCGCATCCAGGCCGTGATCAACGAGTTGTCCCAAACCTTCCACGACGACGCGCACCGTGGCTCGAACGCCGCCCAGGCGATGAACCTGTACCTCACTTCGGGCATCGGCGTCGCGGCCTTCGAGCAGCAGCTCTTTGAGGCGGCAGCGATCACCAAAGACGCGGCTCAGCGGCGGCGCCGATCGACGAAAGCGGCGCCGATCGAGCGGCCGATGGCCTTCTTCTTCACCGTGCTGCGCGACGCATTGGAACACGCGCCACTCGCAACCGTAGCTGCGAGGGAGGAGACGCCATGACCCCACTCGAATTGCTTGTCCGGCTCGTCACCGCGATCGAAGTACTGCCAGGTCTGCTGCGACAGGTGGTCGCCGTGGGCGCGCTTGTGACGCGACATCTGCCGGTCCGCCCAGCCGCTGCGTATGAGACTGTGAGCCTCGACCTCGTGCTCGACATCCGCGACGCCGAAGGGCATCGCGCCATACTCACCCGGCGCCAGCGAGTCCGGGCGTTGACGGGTGAGCCTGTGACCGTGCGCGAGCTGGTGTGGGGCGAGGGCACACCACTCGCCCATTACCGGGTGCGTGGCGCCAGCCGACTCACGATCGTGCCGGAAGGCTCGCGTGCGGCGGTCCTGCTGTGCCTATTCAGTGGCGATTCTGCTCGGCGCATCAACACGATCGAATCGCGTCGGCTGATCCGCAACGGCCTGCGCAAACGCCACGAGTACTGTGAAGCGCTCGTTGAGCGACCGACCGGCCGACTGGCGATGCGCGTGGTGTTCCCCGGCACCCGGCCACCAAAGCGGGCCGAGCTGATCACCACACCCCTACAAGACCGACCGCGCCACCTGCCGCTGCGACGGGCCGCCGATGGTCGGCCATGTCTGACCTGGCGGACGCGCCGCCCCCGGCTACACACGATCTACAGCCTGCGCTGGACCTGGTAAAAGGAAGAGGCGGCCTTCGCCGCCTCCCAGTCATTCAGCCACCCGAGCCAACGCCGCGTACCACGGTCGCACCTCCACGATTTTTCAGGTCACTTCCGATGTCGGAATTATGGCCGCATACGGCCATATCTGTCAATTACCCACTCTCCGCTTCGGCCCCGGCTTGCGCTCTTCCTTGAGGTAGGTCGTCACCGCCGAGAGGCGGACGAGCCAGTCGCGGCCCGGTTTAATGCCGTCGATCACCCCGGTCTGGAGCAGCCGCGTGAGCTGCCGCCGGCTGAGGCCGGTGCGGCGCGACGCCTCGGCGACGGTGACGTACGCCTCGTCGGGCACTCGGCCCTCCGTCACGACGCTCCGTCGCCACCATGATATGCGAACTCATTGCGGCAACTCGCCACCCCGTGTCTCTCGGGCGCTGAGATCGCCTGTAATCGCTCAGGGAGTACATCTGCCGCCCACAACCGCACGAGCCGGCGGCAGCCGTTCTATGGCCACCTCACGTCGTCTGGTGACCCGTCCGCTGGACAAGTCGAACACTCGTGAGGGTGGTACCACGTCATCGCTGATCGGGTAACTTTGGTGCGCGAGGACAATCCCTGCGCAAGTTGGGAACCGGCGTACTGCGACGAAGCGATAGAGTCTCGACTAGGTTTCGAGGCTCTACACCAGACTCTAGTCAAAGCATTCAAAGGGAAGTGCGAGATTTTGAGGGCGCTGCGCGGCAGGGACAGGGAAGGAAGGGCGCGCCAGGTTCGGCGCGGGGCGTCGGGGACGCCGCAGGGGAGTCCGTGCCACCGCTGCGCTAAACCCCTCCATGCCACGCCACTGGGCGTCGCATTCCATGATTTTGGCACGGACTCCCCTGCGGCTGTACTGACCTTTGACGCTGTGTACCGGCACGTTGGTACTGACCGATTTGGGCTGGTGGTTTGCGGCATTCCTTCCCTGGCCCTTCCTTCCGCAAACCACAGAGGGACCCTGCGGGGCATGGGCGCCTGGCGGCGATCGGTATCCCTGTACCATGCGGTGCGGTTGGAGCGGACGCCTATGGCGATCGTCGTGGCCCACCCACCCGGCGCGGCGAGAACGGCGTTGTGTCGTGCCTTGGGCAACCACGTTTCCGCCCGGCTGCCACCGTGAAGCGTGCGCACGCACGCACCACTGCGGTCGTTGCCGCTTGCGACCTCGCGCTCCATATCCACTGCTCGCTCCAGCAGGATGGGCTGCCTGACAGCTTTCTCACTGGGTATCACCCGGCATCGCCGCTCAAGGTACCGCTGCGCTCAGGCACGCGCGGCCTCATCGGCCGGCAGCCTGACCTTGATCGGCTGCTGGCGGGTGATGGCACGAAAGTGCGGCAGGCAGCCGCAGGAAGGGGGTGAGGTGAAAATGCCAGGAGCCAGCATCACGTTGGTCTATAGCGTCGAGGCTCCGAGCAAGCTTCTAGCGTCGCTCAAGGTGTCGGAGGCGGTCAGCAGCGGCATTGCCGATGGCGTGACGCAGGAGTTCGCGTCGGTCCAGATGGACCCGGAGAGCCTGCTCACGATCAATCCCGCGGGGCATGACCCGAGCAGTCTACGGCTCTGGGTGAAGGCCTGGGCGGAGGAGGTCCGCGACCAGCTGCTGGGACCGTCGAAAGCAAACCAGCAACCGGTCGACAGGAAGTCCCAGTCGTAGAGACTGCGATCGGGAGCCATCGTTCCCCGCAGGGGGTGCGGTGGCTCCCACTGCCTCTCATTGTACCAATCCGCCGCAATCCCTCGTTCCCTGGGGGTGTCCGCGAGCCCTCTGCACGGTGGGTGGTGTACCCGAGGTCCTCGGTTCGGGCTCGCGGCTGCGCGATCGTCCGTGCGGTGGGGCGAGGATCCAGATCTGGCCGCCAGTCTTCGCAGAGTATCACCCGTCCTCACATGCCTCGGCACCGCTCCCGCTCGGGCATGCGGCCGGGCCCTGACCCGCTGCGGGCGGGCGATGGGGAGGCGCAAGGGAGGCCACCGCCGGACGCAGCGGGCACGACGAAACCGGTGTGCGATGCCGCTCGACATCACCAGGTTCGACCGGGCTGGCCCAAAGCCACGTGATCTCGGGGAGTGGGGCGGCTGTGAGGGGGTCTTTCCCCCTCGGCTGCAAGGGTCGAGATGAACGCGCCCGCCGGCGCATGGATGACGCCCCGCCGTTACGGGGAGCGGCGCGCCCTTGCAGCCTTCACCCCCGCTTCCCTTCGGGTTCCAGTAACGAAGGCTAAGTGCCTTCGCCCATCAACACGCGGCGGGAGCACGGGAAAGGAGGTGAGGGCAATGGCACAGATAACGTACGAGGTCCGGTTGGCGCTGGACGGGAATCACAGCGTCACAGTGCGCAGCGCCGATCCTAGCCAGATGAAGGTAGCTATCTCGTGGGCCAAGGCGACGCATGCAGCGCTGGCCGCCCGGTACGGCGACACCGCTCCATATGCGGATGAGGCAGCGACCGATGAGCCGGCCGAGCCACCAGTCTGCGGGGTGCACGACATCCCGATGGTGCGGGTGGAAGGGAAGAACGGCCCGTTCTACAGCTGCCATGAGCGCGATGCGCAGGGGCATTTCTGTTCCTACCGACCGGCGAATGGGGCCTAGCGATATAAGCCCGGTGCGGCCGTCCTCGGTGGGCGGCCCGCGGAAAGGAGGTGATCGGCGTGAATGACACCACACAACAATTCATTGCCCAGTCCGGCCACATCGGCGGCTACGACGTGTTCCTGCACGGGGACACGGTGACGGTGCTCGACGACGAAGGCATTGTCACCCGCCAGACCGTGGACGGGCTTGGCGCCTTCATCACGCGTGCGAAGTCCCTGCGGACCGGCTGGGGGCAGTTCCCGGACGGGATGGAGGTGATTTACCTCTACAACCGCGGCGACGATAATTACGGCTATGCGATCAACCTGCAGGCCGAGCACTTGAGCGAGTGGGGCTACGCGCCATTCTAGACGCTGGATTACGCGAGGGTGGATGCAAGAGTTCCGGGACCAGCTGCTGGGAGCGCGCAATGTGCATTAGCAGCTGACCGGGGCACGTCACCGTCGAGATGACGGCGACCACGGAGCCGTCGTTCTCACACCCGAGGGCGGCGGCTCCTGCCCACGAACATTTTACGTTTCCGAGGCAAGTGGTTGTCCTCGGGGCGGCGGCGCGAGCCCTCTGAGAGGCTGAGTGTCTGCCCTGTGCAGGGTTCGGGCTCGCGCCTAGGAACGGCGTTTGATGACCGCCGCGGTGATCTCGATGATCGTGCGCGGTCCTCGCGTGCCCTCGATGATTCGTGCTCTCTCGTACCCGATAATTTCCACGCTATCCCCAATGTGTAGATGGTCACGGGCGTAGATCGCCCGCTCGCGAAATGCGAGCACATCGCGCCAGATTTTCTTGCCTGGGTTGCGCTCGTCTGGTAAGCCGATGGGGAATTTCGCTCTAGGCACGTGGTTGCGCGTCAGCGAAAACATGGGCGTCTTGCCCACCCGGCCACTGACTGTCACCCGCTCCTGTTCGACCGATTCGGCGGCTGCTCCCTCTTCTCTGGGTGCGGACGGTTCGCCCGTAGCATTCGTCAGGGGATAGACAATCGCTTCGGCAGAGACGTTTGTTGAAGCGCTCTCGACCGGCACAAAATCGGACGGCCGGGTCCAGGGCTCGGTCCGCGGACGGAAATCAGTTGGTCGTTCACGTTCATAACTCATTGTACACGTATTATATAATACTCATATATGGAGCATGAGAAGAAAGCGGGTTGTCACAGTGATCGAGACCGGTCGGAACGACGAATGTCCCGGCCAGAGGAGCCGAGTCATCCGGAGTGGTCATCGGCGGAAATCCTCCGTAGCGGCGACAGCAGCCCACCCGGGCGCAATCGGCAGGAGAGTTGGGCCTACTGGCAGGATCTCTGGGAGAGCGAACCCGTCTTTCAGCACCATTTGCAGCGCGTCTTTGACTCACTGAGCGAACACGAACGCAGGCAACGAAACGTCGAGTCGGTCGACGACTTGAAGAACTGGCTCCTGCATCGGTATGGGACGGCTCACCCCTTCGAACAACACCCACAGACGTTCCCTGATAGCGGGCTGGAGAACGACTCAGATATCTGACCTCTCATTCGCTATCGCCGCGAGATCAGGCGGCACGGAGGGGGACTACCATCCATACGCCGCGGCGTAGCGACGGACCTGTGCGTCATAGCGGGCCTCAAGGCTCGGCTGGCCAGCGACGCATCGACCCAGCCCCACGTAAATCCAGAGCAGCTCATACGCGTATTCGAGCGGGAGGCCGTTTCGTGCGGTGCTACGCCGCTTCGCCTCGCGTTCAGCGGCGTCAAAGAGCCGTCGAGCCCCAGCCTGATCCCCCTCACTCAGCTTGTACCATCCCCACTGCCGCATCAACATGACCCACCCCCACCACTGCCTCGTGGTTTGAAGCGCCTGCTGGATGGTTTCCACGTTGGATTCCAGTTGCTTTGACGTGAGTAGACCGGAGCGGTGCTGGGCCACCCAAACCTGAAAGCGAAACACGGACAAGTATGGCAGGTGAATATTTGGCCCGCGCTCGGGACCGACGCGCAACGCGGCATCATATTCTCGTTCCGCTTTCTGCCAATTGCCGCCATGGACGGCGATTGTGCCCAGTAGTTGGTGGGCATGTGCCTCCCGCCAATACCCGCCCATTGGTCCGAGATCCCGAAGATATTCAGGCTCCAACAGGGGTCGCCAGCGGGCGTTGCGGGCGGCGGCGAGGCTTCGTCGCGCGTGAACCTCAGCCATGTCAAGGTTGCCGAGCATGAGTTGCGCGAACCCGTGTGCATACTCCGCCAAGGCGATCCCGTACGGATCATCACGACGTGGCGGGTGGTCCGTAACGAGCGCTTGCATCTCCGCGAAGGCACCGATTTGGGCCTTGAGCGTGGTGTAGTGCGATGCAGCTCGACTGCACCAGATAGGATCGCCGAGATCCTCAAAGATACGAAGTGCTGCGGCAAGAGCCCGGTCTCCCTCCGCCAAGTGTCCGGCTTGGGTGTAGGCCAGCCCCAGATCGGAGAGCAGGCGCCCGCGATCGCGAACCTGTTCGGCGTGCAAAGCGGCGAGCGCGCGTTTGTAGTGTCCGATGGCTAGATCATGACGGCCGAGTGCGGCGAAGAAGCGACCGAACCACTCCGGCACCAACTCGTCGTTGCCCGTGGCCAACGTCCTCAGTTGTGCCAGGAATTCGGCGAATTGGCGCGCGCCTGCCCCGAGCCTGTCGAGCACAGCGCTTAGCGAACCGCGCGGGTCGCTGCGACCGACCCGCGCGGCTAGGCGCGTGGCCTCCGCCTCACCCAAGCGAGCACGATTCATCAGATTCCACTTCGTTAGCGACCGTGCATGGCTGCGTCGCAGCGATGCCGCTTCATCGGCGTTGAGATCCAGCCGTGCGATGAGCTGATCGATATCCCGTGAGTTTGCCTTTGGCGGCTGACCAGCCCGCCAGCGCCGCAGGGTCCGCCCGTCGATGCCGACGTCGCGAGCGAACTGCTCCTGTGACTTCTCTCGCTTGGTGCGCAGCATCTCTAGATGCGTTGGTAGGTCGAACGACTCATCATCTCGGGCGGACATTTTCGTGTCCGGTTTCCGGGTAGTCGCGGCTGGCGCTGGTACACCCGAGGTGTTGGAGGCCTCGCGGCTTCCACGTAGCGATTGCCGGAGAGATGCAGTCCAAGGAGGTGGCCATGAGCGCAGTTTAACGGTGGCGGACCGCCGCTACCAGTATGACAACAACACCCAGCCAGTCCAGAGTTTACTCGACGCGACAGGAGCTCTGCCGAGCCATTGAGGCACGCCTCTCATTCATTGTTGTCAACGCCTACCCTCGGGGCGGCTGGGTCAGACGACAGGTTTCTGTATCAGGAGTACACAGCGATGCAGCAAGTCATTCGATCGGTCCTGAGCGCGATGGATATCACTTTCGTGGAAGCGAATGACCACTTCTCCCTGGCGATGCGAGGTGACTATGGCCTCTTCGACATCGAGGTTCGCACCATGGAGCAACCACCGCTCCTGTGGCTGCGGACTTCGCTGCCAGTCAGGGCACGAGGCGAACAGAAGGCGGCTGTACTCGAAGCCGCACTCGCCCTCAACTACACGCGGCCCATGGTCAAACTCGGTCATGACCCGAGCGATGGGGAGATCGTCCTATATCTGGATGTGCCCGTCATCGACAGGACCCTGACCGAGGTGGAGTTTGCCACCTATCTTGCCGTCGTCATCGGGGCGACACAGGATATCCTCCCTCGGCTTTTGAAGGTCGCGCTCGGCTGCGAGAGTGTCGCGCAGTCGCTCAGCCTGCCCGTGCCGTCACGCCGACGAGCGCGGCGCCGGATGAGTCGGGCTGAACGAGAGGCACGGGAGATTGTGGAGCGGCTCGACATCGAAGAGGCGTAGCGGAGTCGCTGGTGGGTACTTGACGCGACCGGGCGGCTCTGTCCGCCCAGTCGCCACGCCATCCAGCACGAAACGGAGAAGATGACATGGTGGACTCCGAATTTGGACCAGAGCCTGACATCCATCTCAACGACCCGCTGATGTACAAGATCGCCGTCACCGTTGGGCACCGGCGGGCCGATGGACAACCGGTGCCGATTGACCTGCTCGATACCGCGATCACTTATCTGACTGACGTCTTCAGCATCATGTTCGGCGGCGCGCGCATGCTCGGCGAAGCAGGCCGCACTGATGAGTGCGACGGATACCAGCACGCCGGCGCAACGGTGGTGATCGAACATGGTAGTACTGTCTGGGCCTTCGGCTCGGGCGTCGACATCCGCATCACCGAGCTCAAGACGGCTGCCGCTGAGGTTGCCTGGCGACTGCGGCAGGAGACGGTGCTGCTGAGCATCGAGCCGGTACTCGGACCGATCTACTTCGTCGAGCCGCGGATCGCCGAGGCGCAGCCGCTCGGTGTCTGTTGGGTCGAGCGGGCGTGCGAACCCGCGGCCGCTGCGGCACTGCCACCAGCACCTGCGTCGCTGGGGGAGCTGGAGGCGATGATCGACGATGTCTTTCACGATCGGCTCAGCGAGCGGACGCGCCAGGTGCTTGCACGCCGCGTGCTGGGCTTCTCCGACGCGGAGATCGCCGCGGCGCTATTCCTGTCCGAAAGCACTGTCCGAACCCACGACGGCAAGCTCCTGGAATTGTTTGAGCTGACGAGCGTGCGCCAACTCGCCGCCGTCGTCTTCCGGGCCCTCTGGGACTATTACCGACCGGATGACGATAGCGGCCACAGAAAGGTCTGGTAACGTCCGGCTTTTCCACGATGGGCGAGCGCTGGTCAGTCCGCGATTCTGAATACATGGCGGCGGTGGAGGTCGGTCTTCCCCGCCGATTTTAGCGAAAGAGGAGGTCAGCCTGCAGCAGGGAGAAGAAGTCGACCCCTGAGGGCCATCCGGGATCGTCAGACAGGGAGGTCACCGGGGCTCCGGCGCGCTGTGTACTCCCATGCCCCAGCGTAGCCCAGCCCGTTCGGGCCGGCAACTCGGGCACCTCCCGTCCCTCCTCGCATCAGGCGCACGATTGCGGCGCCCCGCGCCGTGAACTCCCACCGCGTCGTACCTCAGCACATTCAGTACACCGGAGAATGCGGAATGCCATTCATCAATCGCGAAGGCACCGTCCAGCAATGCCGCACCTGCAGCGGCAGCGGCCAATGCCAAGCATGCGACGGCGAGGGCCGTGGCTGCACGGCCTGTTTCAAAGGGCGCTGTGCGCCCTGCGGCGGCAGCGGCGTCGTCGTCGCCCGCCGGTTCTAGAAGGAAGGAAGCAGCATGGACCTGACGACTACCGATACAAGTGCCACCGTGGTCCCAGACCACGACACGACCAACACAAACCGGCCCAAGATCATCGGCGTTGCCCAGGAGCTGGTCATCATTCCCTTCACGGAGGAGATCGTCCTCGCTGCCCAGAGCGTAGAGGAGTCCGACCGGGCCCGGGCGACCGAGGCACTCGCGGGTCAACTGGCGGCGCTCTGGGGATGCGCCGATCATCCGCTCTATCACGCCGCGGCTGCCGAACTGCGGCGCCTCAAACTCCTCGATGACTTCGAGTTCGGCAAGGTGAAGTCGCGGCGGACGCAATGTCGCACCGTTCCATCGATGCGGGCCCGGCGCGAGGCAGCCAAGGCGGCTCGCCGGACGGCGCGGTATCAGGCGAGCCAGGCCGCCGTTGGCGACCACGGTGAAAGGACCTAGCAGAATGCGCGCATTGATCAGAAGCTCAAGTTTGGACAGGCACGCCCGGCGGGCGGCCCGCGCACACCGCCGTCACCATGATCCCGTCATCCCTCACCGTCCCCAATCGCTCACCCAGCACGTCCATTGGTGGCGGTTGCCGCCGGATCGGCGTAGTTGCCGGGGCCGGTGCGTGAGCTGCCGGCTCACCAAGCACTTCCCACACGGCACCTACCGCTGCCCGAAGTGCCGCCGCGTAACGCTCCAGATCGTCAGCTTCCAGATCGGCTGTGGCCGCTGGCGGCACCGCTGCCCCGGCTGCTTCAGCGCCGAACTGACCGTCGACGAAGTGGACGACACGCTCGCCGCCGACTGACCTACGGCAACCAGCGAAACACCATCACCGCTGCGGAGGCACGGGATTCCGGCCTCCGCAGCGGCATTTCCGGAGACAGACATGACCATCGCACCGATCTCCTGGCCGCTGCTTATCGGCACGGCCGCCCTCGTCGTCCTGCTCATGCTCGTCTGGTACGGCTGGGACCGGCTGCGTGCCTGGCAGCGACGCCGCACAGCACGACGACACATCGCCGCGCTGCTCGCCGCCGGTCTGCCGCCCGACACGGAGCCGCTCGTCTTGCCCGGCAGCAGCCTAACCGCCACCACCCTGTCGCCGGCGATCTTCTTCATCGCTGTCGGCACCTATGGTCTCAACCGGACACTGGCCAGCCTGAAGCTGCTGGCCACCGCCGGCCTCGACCCCCTGGTCGGCGTCGTGCTCGCCGTTGAGACCGATACTGTCGTGCGGGCGGCCTTCGCCGCAGCGCTGCCGGTAGTCTACCGCGATCGGGTCGTCTACGGTGCGGTCGAGGACTACACCGGATTCGCCAACCGCCCGATCGCCCAGAGCCTCGACCAGGCCGACGAATGGGCAGCGCCGATCGCGCGGGCGACCGAGGAGGCGATCGACCGCTACTTGCGGCGCAGCCTGAGCCAGGCGCCGGCGCTCGTCTGGCTCGACCTCTCGCTCGGCGGCCAGCTGCCCACCGGCCTCGTCGTCCTCGCCGCGCTGGCCGACCGTTTCGAGCGGGGCACGACCCTGTTTGCCGCGAGCACCGGTCTGCCCCGTCATCGGCGCCTGCGCGACCGCTGGCGCGCCGTCAAGCCGCGCTGCGACCGTTACCTGGCCGGCTGGTTGCTGATCGACAACCTCGGTGCCGACCCGACGACGAGCGACAGCGCCCTCGCCCTGCTGATCGCCGGCCAACTCGCCGCCGGCCTGACCGAGGAGCGGCCGACGGCGCTGATCAACCTGCTCGCCCTCGCCCTCAGCGAGCAGCCGGGCGGCGTGCTCATCCTCCAGAGCATCGACCGCACCCTGCCGGCGTTCGCCTTCCAGCCGGACCCGATCCAGCCGCCGATCTACTACGTCCACCGCCGGCCGCTCGTCGTCCAGGTGCAGCGGACGCTGCGCGCGCTGGATGTGGGCCGGGGTGTCTGGTCGGCCGACCTGCCCGTCGCCGAGGCGGACACCTCCCTCTTTGACCTTATCCTTGTGCCCCTCACGCCGGCGGCGCTGCAGGCGGTGCGCGACGACGTCGCCGCCGGCCACGAGGTCCGCCAGGTTCTGCTCGGCGACGGTGCCGCTACCGCGCTGGCGGCGCTCCCCGTGCGCCAGCCCGATCGCGACCTCGCCTTCGGCAGTCTGCCCGCCGTGATCGACCCGCAGCGGCCGCTCTGCCGGGTGATTGGGCTGCGCATCACCGCCGTGCGCGACGGCGCGGCGCTGGTCGCCGAGATTGTTAAGCCGCCCGCCCAGCGCCGGTGGCACGGGACCCGTATGCCCCGACCGGCGCCCCGCGTGAGCACGCATGGTCACCAGGAAAGGAGGGTGCGCAATGCCCGCACCGATGCGTCTCGATGAGGCTCCCGTCGTCTCTGAGCAACCTGTGTCGACATCCCACCGACGGCGGCCGCCCCGGATCTGGTTCGTTGGCGGCGCGCTGCTCGTGCTGCTTACCATCCTCACCGGGCCCTGCGCCGGCGCGGATGAGGCAACAGTGCCCGTCGGTCCCGAGGTGGAGTGGGCCTGCTTTGGCGCGCCGCCGGTCTGTCTGGCGAATGACCCCGCCCTGCCCTGGCTCAGCTACTACCGCGACCACCGCGTGCTGTTGGGTGAGGTGCTGCGCTGGACCAGCGTTAGCGGCCGCCAGCGCTGTCTCGCCACCACCTTCAGCATCATCTGCCCCAACGACGACCCGCGCGCGGCCGGCACGATCTATCGATTCGAGCCGATTGACCTGGGAACACGCCTCCTGCCCCGGGGACTGGTCCCGACCCCTGGTGTCGCCGTGCCGCCGCTCGTCGCCACCTATCTCGACCAACTGCGCCGCGACCGCCATGACCCGACGTATTGGCTCGGACAGGCGATCAGCGAACCGCTATGCGTCAGCATCGGTGGCCAGGCCGATCCGGGCACGTGCGAGGTCTGGTTCACGCGGGCCGTCGTCCGCTACCCCAACCGGCCGGATGCGACGGTCGCCGACGTGTCTCGCGGCGACCTCGGCCGGCAGGGGTTGCCGTAGGAGGGCGCCGCGATGAAATACGTCGTTGTTGGCATCGCCCTCGCCGTCGCCCTGCTCCTGCTCGTCACGCTCCAGCCGGCGGACGGCGACGGGCCGGGGAGCTCGCCACCGGTTCCACCGGCGTCGCCGGTGCCGGGGAACGACCCGGTGGTCGACCCGATCCGGGATGCCTACTTCTGGTGCCACCAGACCAATCCCAGCTGCCGGCGGGGAGACCCCTGGTGGATGGTCTTCGCCGAAACGCCGCTGGCGGGTCGCTGCCGCTACGCCTTCCTGCCGCAGACCTTGGTCACCGACTGCGCGCTGGTCGAAGCGGTGGTCAACACCGCCCTCTGGCCGGTGGGCCGGACCCTGCTCGAGGAGGCAGCGGCCGGCGGCGTCACGCTGCGGGTGGTGCCCCAGGCGAGCCTGCCGGCGAACGCGATCGCGGTCTACCGGTCCGATGGGCGGCAGATCCTGATCGGCGACCGCTACCACCGCCTCTCCACCTGGATGGTGAGCGCGATCGTCGTCCACGAGCTCTGGCACGCCCGCCAGCACCGCCAGGGACAGCTCGATGGGTCGTGCGTCGACGTGGAAACGCCGGCCTATCAGGCGGGGGCGGACTACGTGCGCTGGCTGGCGGCGCGCATGGGCGGCATGCCGCCGGTCGAGGCGGTGCAACAGCAGCTGTCGGACGACGACGAGCGGATCTTCGACCAGCTCCAGCAGCAGATGGCCATGCCCGACCTCCGCCAGTGGGTGCGGGGCATCTGTGACCGCCCGTTCGTGATCTGGTAGATGGCGCGGCGGCCGGGGGGCCAGTAGCCGCCTCGCCGCTCGGACCGCCCGCCCGAACGGAGCGACGACGATGACACGACAGAACGACGGCACCGAGCACATCGCCAAAGCACTGGTGGCGATCACGATCCTGGCCATCCGGCTGGGCGTCTGGGTTGGCGGTGGTCTCATCGGTCGCACGGTACGCGCCTATCAGGACTATGGCGATCGGGCGGGGATGCGCCTGATCAGCCTTCTAGTGGGGATCGCCCTGCTGGCGACGGTGCTGCTCGGGCTGGGTGGCTGGTCGGCGCTGGCGCTGCTGGTCGGCGTGGGATCGCTGCTGACCTGGATGGCGGTCGCGATCGTACTGGTGGCCGTCTACGACTTCCACGAACGCCGGGCGGCGCAAGCACTTGCGCGGCAATCGCTCCAGGACCTGCTCGCCGATGGTTTGACGTGGCCCGAAGAGACTAGCCAACGCATGAGAGAATAGGACATGGTGGGAGAAAAGAACAACAACAACGGGAATACGGCGCGAGGATATGTCCTCAAGCCGATCGATGATGATATCTTTGGCGCGTTTTTGCGCTATCACTTCCTGACAAGCCCGCTCGTCTGTCAACTCTTCTATGCCTATCCGGGATCACTCACCTGGGCGCAGACGAAGCTGAAGGACCTGACCGAGGCGGGGTATCTGGAGCGCATTTACCTGCCACGGCGGAGCCGCGCTGGCTCAGCGCCATCGCTGTTCACGCTCGCCCGGCCCGGGATGCAACGCCTCGCAAGCCTCGGCCATCCGGTGCCGAGTCGTGCGCGACCTCAACGGACGCGCACACATGGATTTCTGCACCTCGCCCACGCCGTGTCGGTCTCTACCCTACTCGTCAATGCGGAGTTGCTCGCCCGCCAGCATCCAGCGATCACGGTCGCGCGGATGGTGCATGACCTCGACCTGAAACGCCACCCAGTCACCGTGGCGGACCGCGATGGGACGCACACCACGGTGATCCCCGATGGGTTCCTCGACCTGCACCTGCGCGGTGGGGATGGCCGGCGCTATCAGGCGAGCCTCTGCCTCGAATGGGATACGGGGTCGGAACACGGACCACGCTACCGGCAGCGCCTGCGGTCGTGGCTGCAGTTCGCCCAGGGACCGTATCAGCAAGCCTTCGCCACGCCGGTGCTGACGATCGCCGTGGCGACACCGGATGCGACACGCTGCGCGCAATTGGTCGCGTGGACCGAGGCGGAACTCACCGCCCTCGGTGTGGAAGACCACGCGCATTTCTTTCTCTTCACGGCCCTCGACCTGGAGACGGCGACGCCGGAAGAGATCTATCTCGCACCGCGCTGGTCTATGCCCTTCAATCGCCAGCCCGTGCCGCTCGTGGAGGTGCCGGCATGAGATTTGGTCGTTCGCCGCGGCCAGACGGTCTGCGGCTGGGCACGTACACCACCGGCTGGCGCCGGCATCCCCTCAGCATCTCCCCAACGCAAGCCCTCACGCATATGCACTGTATCGGCGCAAGTGGCTCCGGGAAGAGTCGTTTCTTAGCTGCTCTCTACCTGAACTTCCTGCATAACGGCGTACCAGCAACCATTATCGATCCGCATGGAGATTTAGCACGGCTTATTTTGGCGTATCTGGTTGCTGGTGGTGCCTATAATACCCACACCGCGTTTGAGCGGGTGCTGTATCTGGACTTCCCTGCGGCGGAACGGGCTGGCCGGTTCTTACCGTTCAATGTGCTCAAGGGCCAGGGCACGCCCCACACGGTCGCCACCAACGTCAAAGAGGCGTTCCAGCGGGCGTGGCCCCAGCTCGCCGGCGGCCAGGCGCCGATGTTCGAAGTGCTGGTGCAGGACGGGGTCAAGGTCTTGATCTCGAATGACCTGCCCGTCACTGCCCTCTATCGACTGCTGACGGACAAGCACTTCCGCGATGGGCTACTTGCGCGGGAGTCCGACCCGGATATCGTCGCCTTCTTCCAGGACCAGTATGACCGCTTGTCCGAGCGCGACCGCGCCGACCAGGCCGGGGCAGCGCTGCGCAGGGCACACCTGCTCACCTTCTCGCCGGTACTGAAGTACTCGCTCGGTCAGGCGGACAACACGCTCGCCTTCCGCGACCTGCTCGATGCCAACCGCTCGCTGATCGTCAACCTCTCGCTTGGTGATGCCGACTCCCGTCGGCTGCTCGGGTGCCTGCTCTCCGTGGGCCTGGAGCAAGCGGCGCTCTCCCGGGCGGACACGCCGCCGGAGACGCGTGGTGGACCGCATATGCTCATGCTCGATGAGTTTAGTGAGTTCTCCGCGCAATCAGAAGATGCGTTATCACGCATGCTTAGTTTGACAAGGAAATATGGATTGTATGCGGTTATGGCCCATCAGTCCTGGTCACAGGCGTCAGATCGGCTCAAAGGTGGCCTGCAGAATGTTGGTATTGAAGTGGCGTTTCGCCTAGGTCGGGCCGACGCCGAATACTCGGCCACGGTATTGGGTCGGGTGGATCCATTGCGGGTCAAGCACCAGGTCGTCGATGAGCGGGCCGCCGAGCGCGGACATCCCGTGTTCTACACGCTGCCGGAACAGTGGGAACGCTGGGTGCAGGCCATCCAGGATCTGCGCCCACGAGAGGCGTTCGTCCGCCTGCCGGATGGGGTCGTGCAGCAGTTCACGACGATCGCCGTCCCCGACCCGCCCGTCGATGCCGAGCGCCTAGCGGCGGTGGAAGCGCAGTACCTGGAGACCTGCTTCCGGCCACAAGTCGAGATCGAAGCGGAGCTTGCCGCCTACCGCCGGCCACCGACACCAGCGCCGACCCGGACCAGTCGCATGCGCCCGCTCCCGGATGATACGCCATGACGGCAGCACGAGGCGTGGTGTCCAGATTTCCCTTGACACACGATGCGCAGATTTGGTTGAACGAGCTATTCATGTCAGGGAAGGAGCGACCGACACCAGTACAAGATCTTGTCCGCAGTGCCCTTGAGTTACACGCGGAATACACCACCTGGGATGCTTCAGACCTACTGGCGCTAACGAGAATCCGTTCGAACAGGAAGACCTGAGTAGCATGCTCGCCAGCGGGAGAGGCTGGTGGGAGCGGGAGAACTGAGTGATGAACGATACGCATGGAACACTTGACGGCGGCATACAGCTGCGGTTGGGAAGTGGAGTGGCGAGGCCGCCACGGGACCGGCTCGACGATACCGGCGTCGACGACACCGCGATGCTGGTGCTGTTTTACCTGAGCCCCTTACACCGGACCGACCAGCGGCGGGCGCTGTACCGCGCTCTTCAGATCCTCGACCGCCCGTGACGGTCAGATATTGCTCGGATGTGACAGCTTGCGAAGGACGTACAGAATGAATGACGACGTAGGTTGGTGCGCCAACAGATGGCGCAGGAAGCCACCGCACGACTGGCGTGCGGCCGCCTTGCGACGGCGCGGCGGCATTGTCAACTCCGGCGAAGTTGCTCGCTTGGCGCGCCGGCGGCGCGGTCTGAGAGAGTGAGGTTTCGACATGCGGGTACAGCTTGGACGGCGGCGGCTGACTGACCATGAATTGCGGTCCCTGGTCGCGTCAGCGCTCTTGCACCTCCACGATCCGGCCTGGCTCTCCATCAATTCACCGCTTGTTGGGCTTGCCGAGGTGCAGCACCGCAGCGCTGGTAGTTCAAAGCTCTTTGCCGACGGTCATGCTCTGGCCGAACTCTTGCACCACATCGCCGAGGGCATCAGTGCACGGTTAGAAGGGGGCGGCAAACTCGCAACCCTCCGAGCAATCTATGCCGGTATTTGCGACGGTCGATCAATCGCCGCGATTGCCCGGGAGCAGGGCAAAACACGGGAGCATTTCTCGCGCACGTACTGGCGCCTCGCTGTTCAGTTGTTGGCGGCCGAGCTCGCCGCGGTGGACGCTCAACGGCGCGTCGCCTACAATGGCGTCAGGGAACGGAAACCGACCACCTAACTTCCGGATTTCCAGGCGAACCGGACGGTGGCTGCCAGGTTCCAGGCCGTTACCCTGCTACGCGGGGGTAGCTCAGTGGTAGAGCTCCTGCCTTCCAAGCAGGCTGTCGCGAGTTCGAATCTCGTCCCCCGCTCCAACCGCCGGCTCTGAATCTGGGAAGCTCCGATAACTGGACAAAGGCCACCAAAGCGACTGTGCTGCACTGTCGGTAGAGCCGATAACTGTACAAATTGCTAAGGTGGCCCATGTCGTATAAAGATCCCGCCAGCCTGCTGAAGCGCACCGTCGCCTCTGGCGAATACCAGCAGCTTGCCCAGTCCTTCCGCCGCTCGCTTCTCGCAGAGAATAAAGCGCCGCGCACCGTCGAGACCTACGCCGAGGCGATCCGGTCGTTCGGTGACTTCCTCGCGCAGCAGGGGATGCCGACCGTGCCGCGCCACATCAAGCGCGAGCACGTCGAAGCCTACATCGCGGACCTCCTCTCGCGCTGGAAGCCGGCCACCGCGAGCAACCGCTACCGCGCCCTCCAGCAGTACTTCAAGTGGATGGTCATGGAGGGAGAGATCAAGACCTCGCCCATGCAGAATACGAAGCCGCCGATCATCCCGGAGACACCGCCGCCCGTCTTCACCGATGATCAGCTCAGACGGCTGCTGCGCGCGTGCGAGGGGCGATACTTCGATGACCGCCGCGACATGGCGATCGTCCGCCTCTTGCTCGATACGGGGATGCGCCGGTCGGAGTGCGTCAACCTGACGGTGGAGGACGTAGACCTCGATGCCAACGTCGCCAACGTCGTCGGCAAGGGCCGGCGACCGCGCGCCTGTCCCTTCGGCTACAGGACCGCCCAGGCGATCGACCGCTACCTCCGCAGCCGGGCTGCCCACCGACTTGCGCACCTGCCGGAGCTGTGGCTGGGCCGGGCCGAGCCGCTCGGTGAGTCCGGGATGCGAGATGCGGTTCGAACCCGCGCGCAGAAGGCTGGTCTGGATGGCGTGCACCTCCATCTCTTCCGCCATACCTTCGCCCATACCTGGCTCGCCAGCGGCGGGCCGGAGAACGACCTGATGCGGCTCGCAGGATGGCGCAGCCGGTAGATGGTGGGGCGGTACAGGGCGAGCGCGGCCGACGAACGGGCGCGAGCGGCGTATATACACAAGCAAGTGTTGGTAGATGGTCGCTCAATCCACCTCAACACCGTACAATTGCTGAGCATGCACTGGAACAGAGGAAAAACGGGAGTGGTACTTGTCAACTTGCTCGCGGACTGCGCGGCGAACGGGATCACGTTGAGGCTCACGGAGAGCGGCTTCGGGGTGGATGGTCCCGGCGATGCGGTCGGGGCGCTGCTCCCGCGTATCCACCGCCACAAGCACGATATCCGGTCGCTGCTCCAGCGGCGGGGGTGCGAGCAGTGCGGTCAGGTCACAGTCATCGTTACGCCCGATGGGAGCGGATGGTGTGGCGAGCACCGCCTCGCGGCCACGGCACTGTGGCTCGCGGGAGTGCAGAGCTACCCGGCACTCGACCTTCGGCCGATTGTGCCGTTCGCGCTTCACCAGGGACATCAGGGCTGGCTGGAGTTTGCGCGGGCGGCGAGTGGTGAGGCGCTGGTCGTCGCCTTGCGGAGCCTGGAATACCAGGAGGAGGAGGTTGCCCAGCACGCGGAGTGATGCGTTGTACCTGCATTGTGACAACCGCTCCGTGGTCATCACTGGCTTTCGATGGAGATCGCATGGCGAGACGGGCCTAGCAGGGTCGTTCTCGTTTCTCAAGATCCTGCGCCTCACGTCCATGGGCCAGCACTCGCTCGTGCGCCGCCCGATACTCTTGCTCGTGACGAGATCGCGCATACACTGGCATCGAACGGTACAGGAGTGAGGCTTGCGCCTCTTCGCGCAACGCCTGTGCCTGTTTTTTCCACGTCTCGTAACTCGACTTGCACGTTTCTCGCACCTTCAGCGTGACGAAATGGTCAATCGCCATGATCACGCCTTCATGGGCGTACAGCAGAAAGTCGGCGTTCCGGCCGACCATCTCGTTGGTCGGGGTGCCGGTGTCGGCTAGGATCCAGACCGCTCCGGCATTCTGGTACGCTTCCTTCTCGCGCAGGTATTCCTCGAAGCTCAGCGGATCCTCCTCCGCAAGCCGTTGCACGCCTTTAATGACGCCGCCAATCGCGACCAGCACTACGAGCGAGACGCCGATGATGAGTGCAATCATGGCTTTGTCAGACATGATGCTTTCCCCTCCCAGTCCTCATCCCTCCGCATGGGGTGCGAGGCAAGACTCCTTCTCCTCAAGGTCTACTGCCTCATCTCCCAGGTGCAGCCGGTTGGCGCGTTCGGTCTCGTAAGTGACACGGGCTTCTGACCGAACGACCTCACTCAATTCGAGCTGACGGATGTGCATGGCGGCGTTCGACTCCTTGCGCGCTGCTTCCGCCTGCTGTTTTCGCAGTGCATAGCTTTTGGCGGCGCAGTCTGGCGGCTCTAGGGTGACAAAATGGTCGATGGCTCGAATCAGGGGCAGATCGCTGTATCAGGTCCATCAAGGCTTCCTGTGAGTTCCCTATCCCCGACTCGACCCCATACCAAACGATCAGCGCATTCAGGAATGCCGCCCGCTCGCGGCGGTAGTTGGGAGCGTCCAGCGCAGTCGCGCTCCCGTCACTTTTTGAGAGTACGGACAGTCCGATCACCGCGATGCCGAAGATGATCATCCATGTGGTACGCCTTCGACGCTGGTCGTCTGTCACGCGCGTCCCCTCGGTTGTGGTGGCGTCTGTCGCATCGGTTTGAGCCGCGCCCATAGGTCGAGGGTTGCGCGACTGGATCGGCGTGCCGCAACGCGCGCAGAATCGGGCACCTGTGCGGACTGACTCGCCGCAGTTCGGACAAGTATCCACTTCGCTACGCTCCTCGGTGGCGTAGTATAAAATGACAGGAGCCGTGCTGTACAGCGCCGCACTGCCATCACTCAAGGAGTGTATGCCAGTCTGTATGCACGATGAGGAGGAAATGATGCCGGACCTCCTGCTCCATATCGACATCTCGCTCGATGACAATGATCCTAATCGCCCCTGGCGGACCAACGGGCCAGGGTTTCATCGCTGGCTACCGGACGGTCGGCAGGATGCCCTCACCCTGAACACAGAAGACCCGACCGCCGAGCTACAGGTCTGGTTTGAGCGATGGGGGGCTACGAAGACTACGGAGCCTCGCGCAGGATTCGTTGAGTTCTCCACCAACCGCCACGAGGTGGACCCAACGATCATGGAACGCCAGGGTGTCCTCGACGCGGGTCCGCTGTTAGGGATGCTCATCCTGCGCGACGTGCCGCAAGAGCAACTTGACGCGGTAGTGAACGACCGACGAAACGATCCTGCGTACGTGGCCCTTGGTAAGCGCGTCGTCAAACGGCTTCATCCACCCATCTCCCGCTTGGTAGACATCCTCCGCACGACCTACGGTCAGTTCTGGCTCCGGCGGATTGTGCCGTGGGACTCACGTCAGGAGTCGCTCAGCGTCTACTGCGCGAGGTTCGGCCTCCACTGGAGCATCGATACTGGAGCATCATGGACGCGGTTTATGCCGGATACGCAGCGTTCACACGGCACGACCCGTCTGGTGTCGGCGCGGTTCCAAGACTACATCACGCAGCAGGACTGGTCTGAGTTGGAGCAGCTCGTCAATAGCGACTTCGAACCAAGCGATGGTGCAAACCTCCTGACGAGGGCGCGGCATATCCTCATCACCGGCAACCCGCGCCATGCGCTCATTGAGGCCGTCACCGCGCTGGATGTCGCCGTCGCGGAGTTCGTGCGACTGCACACCAAACTGCGCAAGACCTTGGCAGACCAAATCCAGTCGTTCCAGACCCTCAGGCTGCCAGCGCAACTGGCAATGGTGGCGCTCAACCAACCAGAAATCAGCGACGAAGACTTGCAGGTAGTGTTCACGGTAATCAAGCGCCGGAACGAGGTAGTGCATGAGGGAAAGGAACCGCCGGACGACCTCGATCGCTACTTGGAAGCCGCCTACCGCGTCGTCGCAGCCCTGCTACCAGGTTCGTCAGGCCGGATGCCGCCGCTCCCGTTCATGAATAACTGGCTCCGCACACCAGAAGAGTGGGATGCCGATCCGTAGCGTCGCTCCAGTACTTGATCAGCGACCGACCGATTGACGGACGAATCCTTCCATCGCTATTCTTCTTCCTGCCCCCGACCTGTCGAACTTCAATGTCTCGCTCGGAACATTGTTCGATGTGCTCTGCGCCATCGGCGCGATGTCGAGCGCTGAGGGGGGACCATGCGTCGATGGCTCCAACAGGTGCCAGGGTTTCGGAGCGGCACCGTGTGGAAGCAGATCACGGCCGTCATCGGCTACGGCGTGACTGCTCTGCTGAGCGGCGTCTGGATTGCAACGTCGCCCTGGTTTGGGATCGCCTTCCTGCTGCTCGCCCTGGCATCGGTCGCGCTCATCACCAATGCCTGGGGTGTACGCGCTCGAACGCCGATCCTGAACTCGCCGAGCCGCTGGAAGCAAGCCGGTGGGTGGGTGCTGTTCGGCTTGGTCGCGATCATCATCCTCGGCGTGATCGCGCCAGAGAGCGACGAGGTCGCCTCCTCGTCAGAACCAGCGTCGCCGTCACCTGCTGCGGCACGCTCTCAGCTGTCGCCCGCAACCGATGTCGCCCAGCAGCCCAGGACTGTCGTGCCATCGCCCTCGCCGACAGCTACGCCGAGTCCAACGATGCCATCACCGACACCGTCGCCGACGCCGACACTGGTCGCCACGCCAACCACAACGGCACCACCGACGCCCAGCCCTTCGCCATCGCCAACGCCGGTTCCGACCAGCACGCCGACTCCCATACCGACTCCGACACCATCACCGCTTCCGACGCCAACACCGTCGCCGGAACCGACCCCGACTGCCACCCCCACACCGTCACCGTCCCCAACGCCATCACCTGCACCATCGCCTGCGCCGACGCCAACGCCGACGCCAGAGCCGACCCCGCCACCGACGCCTGCTCCTACGCCTCGGCCGAGCGGCCTCATTGGCAATGTGCGGCGTGAGGATGGGCACAACGACGTGCGCCGGGATGAAGAGTCGCCGCCTGTGTCCCGGCCCCACCTGGACCTCACGGGTGTGCGTCTCGACGCAGACGCTTCGACGCTCACGATTACCTACGAGCTGGCTGGACCGGTACCGACGCGGGTGGCTGATGACGACTTCATTCTCTTTGTGGTCACCACCTTTGTCGGCGACCAGAGTGGGTACCAGCTTGGTGCGAAGCTGATCGGTTCAGAGTGGACGGTGTTCGTATTTGATCTCAGAGGCGCACGCCAGACCAACCTCAACGGTGACCCGGAGATCAACGGCACGAGTCTCACCGTCCATTTCCCGGTGGCTGCCGTCGAACGACTCACAGACGGCTTTCGCTGGTATGCGCGGACGGAGGCGGGTGGCTGGCCGCAGGTGGGCGACTGGGCACCGGAGTCAGAGGAGGGCGGTCAACCGGTCGGAGGTGAGCTATCGACGTTTCCGTAGCGGAGACTGCTGGAAGACCATGTATCGAGCGACGGATGCTGGGTGGCTCAGCTTGTCCGCCGCACACCCGACCAGCCAGGTCGTTGGCGGAACTCTGCGCGTTGCCTCTGCCGACTACCCTCCGTAGGATGACCGCCAAACGCGCCGACACGCG
Organism: Dehalococcoidia bacterium; assembly: GCA_050184225.1. Lineage (GTDB taxonomy): Bacteria > Chloroflexota > Dehalococcoidia > CAUJGQ01 > CAUJGQ01 > JBFXAN01. Next base: position 63,247 of record JBFXAN010000007.1, read on the forward strand.
CGGGTGAGGGCCAATGCCGCTGACCTTGCCGGAGTACGTCACCCATTGGAAAGCCTCAACGCTGACCGAGCGGAGTGGCGCTCAACAACACTTCACGCAACTCTGTGAAGTCCTCGGCCAGCCTCGTCCGGCCGATGTGGATCTGACCGGCGCGGAGTACACCTTCGAAAAGGGATGACGAAGACCAGCGGTGGCCAGGGCTTCGCCGATGTCTGGTGGCGGGGCAAGTTCGCCTGGGAGTACAAGGGGCGACACAAGGATCTCGGTGCCGCCTTCGCCCGTAGTGGATCGACTGTGCGTCTAGCAGATGGATGCGCGGCGACGGGGTATATGACCCCCACTTCCGCGTGCAGATTCGAGTTCGCCCGATGGAGTCCCAGGTCCGGGACTGGAGTCCCGTTCCACCTGGCCTAGCTGCACCGCCCCGCTCGTCGTCGCCCGGCTCTGATTACGCGGGCCTTGGAGCCCCATCCGCCCCTCGCCCCATGTTCTGCATGTTGGCTTCGGGACTCCGCTCACTCTTCGCCACCCGCATCATCGGACATAGCTCATAGTTGTCGCTTAACGGTACACGGGCTTGTGAACCGCAGTTGCCCCCTCACGAGGCGCGACGGCAACGCTAGTCGCCATCGACTGGAATAGCCGTGCCTCGCGGACCCAAGCCCACATTCCTAACGGCTGATCCACGTTCTACACGGATCCGCCCCCGGTGTACATGCTGAGCGCGATTTCAACTGAGTCAGACGCATACAATAAGGATCTGTCGGCGTCACTGCGCCTCTGTTTATTCACGTAAAGCGACGATAACTGGACAGGATTTGGTCGTTGTGCTAGATTCAGTGGTGTAGCGCAGCGCGCTGGCGGCCTTCCAAGCAGGCTGTCGCGAGTTCGAATCTCGTCCCCCGCTCCAACCGCCGGCCGTGAATCCGGCGCGACACGTCAGGGCGCAGGCGCCACACCCTGCTTGGTGAAGAAGGCGTGGAGGGCGCGAAAGGTTTCGTCGGGCGCCTCCTCGGGGAGGAAGTGGCCGCAGGGGAAGCCCTCCCCACGGACATCGGTTGCCCAGTCCCGCCAGACGCTCAGCCAATCGCGGCCACCGCGCCCGATCCGCCCCGCACCCCATAGCACCAGAACCGGACAGCCGATGCGATGGCCGCGCGCCCGATCGGCGCGGTCGTGGTCCCGGTCGAGGGTGGCACCGGCGCGGTAGTCCTCACAGGTGGCGTGGATACAGGCCGGGTCGCGGAAGGCGTCGAGGTAGGCGGCCATCGCTTCTGGAGCAAAGGCGTCGGGACTTCCGGACCAGCGGGCGAGGGTGGTACGGAGGAAGTACTCCGGCTCGGCACCGATCAAACGCTCGGGCAGGTCAAAGGGCTGGGCGAGGAAGAACCAGTGATAGGCGCCCATGCCGAAGGCCTGGTCGGCGCCATCCCACATTACGGCCGTGGGGACGATGTCGAGAACGGCAAGTCGGATCACGCGGTCGGGGTGGTCGAGGGCCATCCGGTAGGCGACGCGGCCGCCACGGTCGTGGCCGGCAACGGCGAACCGAGGAAAGCCAAGTTGTTCCATCACCGCTACCTGATCCAGGGCCATCACGCGCTTGCTGTAGGCGGCGTGGTCGGTGTCGCCGGGCGGTTTCGTGCTGGCGCCGTAGCCACGCAGGTCGGGAACGACGACGGTGAAGTGCTTCGCGAGGTGGGGGGCGACGCGGTGCCACAGAACATGGGTCTGGGGGTAACCGTGCAATAGCAGGAGGGGTGGACCGCTGCCGGCGGTGACGAGATGGATGGTGGCGCCGTCGACCGTGACCTGGCGGTGGGCAAAGCCGTCGAACAATGTCATCGGCTGATCCTTCTCCCGGTTGCTCCATCGGCGCGCGCTGCGGTGATATTTGGATGCAGCCGCACCATGACGTCATCGTAGAAACCAAGGGCATCGTACGCCGCTTCCATGCGCTTGCCCAACCGCCAGGACAGCGACTGGGCGCCGCGGTGACCGCGCCGGCGTTATCGACGAACGACGACCCGTGCTCCTGGTCATATACTGTGGGCGAGACTCGAACATGCGCGAGGAGTGCGGGATGACGACGCCGTCGACCAAGGATGACCTGCTGCTCGCCCTCGACCGTGCGGTGCAGGAGACGCTGACGTACTTCGATGGTCCCGGACGAGCGGCGGCGCCGCCCGGCCAGTGGGGCGCCTGGGACGTGCTTGCTCATTTCCACTACTGGCACGACGCCACGGCCTGGGGCATCGCCTCGGCCTCGCTCGGCGGTCCGCCCTGGCAGCTGTCCGGATCAGCCGACACGATCAATGCCGCGGCACTGGCGGTTCGGGCCGCAGAGGGATTCGACGACCTGCTCCGGCAGCTTCAGCAGGCGCAGGCACGGCTGCTACACGTGGCGCGGACGGCGCCCGATCTGGATGCGCCCGCCTTCCGGATGAGTGACGGCCGGCTCGTGTCGGTCGGACAACGGCTCGAGACGATCGCGCGCCACTGGCGAGGGCACGTCGCCGCCCTCCAGAGCGGCAGCTAGCAGGCACAACGTCGCCCTATCCGCTGCACATGCCGAGGAATAGCGCGTCATCACCCCGGCTGCGTCTCTCCCGTCCAGACCTCGTGATAACCTGGAATGGTGAACCGCACCGGACGGCTCTACGCGATCGTCGAGGAATTGCGTGCCCGATCACCCCGGATGCTGCGCGCCGTCGACCTGGCCGGCCGCTTCGGCGTTTCAACCCGCACGATCGAGCGCGACCTCCTCGCCCTGCACGATGCGGGCGTACCGATCTGGACGCAACCCGGCCCCGGCGGCGGCTACGGCTTGATCGCCGGATCGACGCTGCCACCGCTCAACCTGACCCCTGCCGAAGCCGCCGCCATCGCCACCGCGCTGGCAGCGACGCGCGCCATGCCGTTCGCCGAAGCCGGCCGCTCCGCCCTGACCAAGCTCACCGGCGTGATGGCCGCGGCGCCGAAGGATGCGGCCTCCAGGCTCGTCAGGCAGATCCGGGTGGTACAGGGGCCGGATGGCCCGATCGAAACCATCGCGGATGTGATTCAGCGGTCGCTGATCGATGCCACCGCGATCGATCTGACCTATCACGATGCGCAGTCCCGCGAGACGCGGCGGATTGTCGAACCGATCGGCGTCTTTGGAACGCACAACGGCTGGTTCCTCGCCGCCTGGTGACGTCTGCGTCAGGCGCCCCGCATCTTTCGTCTGAACCGGATCGCACGCGCGGCCCGGACGCTTGAGCCGATTACCGTCCGGCTCCTCGAAGCGGTACTGCCGCCGTTGCCGTACGACGTGACCGAGCCCGCGCTGATGTGAGGCCGGCTCACTTTCTCCACCACTCACCGCAGTGAATCCCAACCCTCGGATCAGTCATTGCCTGAGGCACCACCGTTCTCAGAGGAATTCCCGACATACTGTTGTCGCCGGCCCCCGCTACAGTGAGATCAGGAGCGGGAAAGGGCTTCACGACTACTTGGCGAGGAGAACCGACTGATGAACAGCAATCCCACGTTCGGATTCGTGATCGAGTACGTACCCGATGTCGAGGCCGCCAAGAACTTCTACGTCGAGGTGCTTGGACTCAAAGTCGAGCGATATCACCCTACCTTCGTTCAGTTCGACCACTTCGCGATCGCCAGTGACGAATCGTTGAGTGGAACAAGCGAGCCGGAGTTGTACTGGCTGGTCGACGACGCCGAGTCAGCCTTCAACGACCTTTCCCAGAAAGCGCAGGTGACGATGCCCCTGCAGCCGATGCCCTTCGGCAAGGTCTTCGCGATCGGCGATCCGGTAGGCCGGCCCCGCTATCTGCTCGAACTGGCGAAAGACCGCCCCAGCCAGCGCGTGCTGTGATCGCGCGAGCTGCCCTGACGCCCGAAGCGGTGCGAAGTCACGCCGATCTGCCGGTGACCGTCGAGGACAACCAACCAGACGAAGGGAGCACAGCCACCGGTGCGGGAATCCGATGACTGTGCCCCCGCGTCCATCACTTCCGGATGGGCGCCCCACGTCAGCTAGAACCTGGGCGCCGTTCCAGACGTGCCGCCGGTTCCTGACGAGCCTCGAGATCCCTGGGAACCCTGCGCTCCCTGCGCGCCGGAACCTCCCTTATCCGGGCAATCTTCGCCGCCCCGCTGCCGAGGATTTGCCGGTTGTGCCGGCGCGTCCGATGCGTCCGGCGCCGGCGTCGGTGAACTGCTGCCGCCGGGCACGGTGGGCGCCGGACTCTGCGAGGGCGACGGCGTGCTGTCGCCCGGCGACTGGGCCATGGCAACGCCGCCCACGAGCGCGGCCGCGACGACCGCGCCACCGCCCGCGGCCAGCAGCGCCTGCTTTACATTCCACACAATCGAAACCTCCGTCTGACTGACGGGAACGCCGAGTCTTCCCGTCCTACGACCGTTCCACACGGCGCTCGTCTCCCTGTTAAGCACGGGCGTCCAGGGTCTTAACCACCTGCTAAATCTCGATGAGAGTATTCCCATAAGGCGCAATCCACTTACGGACATGCTGACCGCGCCGTTGCCGACCCGCCACACGGCGGAAACATGACTGTCAATCCGCTGTTACATTCCTGTAACACTTCGCTTCCAGAATGACCACAGATGGCATCCGCCAATTCCAACGAGGGGGTCGAGGAACCAGTGCACGAATATCAGCTCAGGAAAGGACGACGCTGGTCGTTGTGGCTGTTGACTGCCGCAATCGCCGTGATGCTTGTGGCGTGCTCAAGCGACAGTGATTCGTCCGGCAGCGGGAGTAGTGGTTCTGGGAGTGGCGACACGATCAAGGTCGGTGTCCTTCATTCGCTCAGCGGCACGATGGCCGTGAGCGAGGTCTCGGTGAAGGATGCGGAGCTGCTCGCGATCGAGGAGATCAACGCCGCCGGTGGTGTGCTCGGCAAGCAGCTCGAGCCGATCATCGAAGACGGCGCTTCGGACTGGCCGACGTTCGCGGAGAAGGCGAAGAAGCTGATTCAGCAGGACAAGGTGGCCGTTACCTTCTGCTGCTGGACCTCGGCCAGTCGCAAGGCCGTGCTGCCGGTCTTTGAGGCGAACAAGTCGCTCGCCTGGTACCCGGTCCAGTACGAAGGGCTTGAATCATCGCCGTACATCTATTACATGGGGGCGACGACCAACCAGCAGATCGTCCCGAGCGTCGAGTATCTGCTCAAGGAAGGCAAGTCGAAGTTCTTCCTGCTCGGCTCTGACTACGTCTTCCCACGGACAGCAAACAAGATCATCAAGGCGCAACTCGAAGCGAGCGGCGGTCAGACCGTCGCCGAAGAGTACACACCGCTCGGGCATACCGACTACACGACGGTGATCAACAAGATCAAGTCGGCCAACCCGGACGTGATCTATAACACCCTCAACGGCGATAGCAACGTCGCCTTCTTCAAGCAACTACAGGACGCCGGTATCTCGCCGGACAAGATCACGACGATGTCCGTCAGCGTCGCCGAAGAAGAAGCGCGCGCCATCGGCGGCAGCGTCATGGCGGGACACCTCGTCGCTTGGAACTACTACCAGACGACCGACACACCGGAGAACAAGAAGTTCGTCGAGGCATATAAGGCGAAGTATGGCTCCGACCGCGTGACATCGGACCCGGCTGAGGCGGCCTACATCGGCGTGAAACTGTGGGCGGCGGCCGCGAACAAGGCGGGCAGCATCGACGTTGCCAAGATTCGCGAGGCGACCAAAGGACTCGAGCTCCAGGCTCCAGAAGGTCTGGTCAAGATTCATCCAGAGAACCAGCACATCTCCAAGACCGTCCGGATCGGCCGCATCCGTCCGGATGGCCTGATCGAAGAGATCTGGAGCACCGGCAAGCCCGTCGATCCCGATCCCTATCTGGAGTCTTACGGCTGGGGTAGCGAGTTCGCCAAGGAGAAGAAGGACAACTAGGCTGCAGCCGCGCCACGGGAGATCGGAAGAGCGTCGT
>JBFXAN010000008.1:0-68675 GCA_050184225.1 Dehalococcoidia bacterium
AGGGAAGGGGGAGTCCTGGTTCACCATGGTTGAATGAGGATGACCTGGTCACTCCCATACGAGAAACTGGCACCGCTGGTTGAGTCTGACACCCCCTTCCCTGCGAGGGAAGGGGGCCGGGGGGTTAGGTATGGACTTCACCCTCTCCGAAGCGCATCGTCTCCTGCGCGACACCGTCGCCGATTGGGCGTCGCGCGAGATCGGACCGATCGCCGATGAGATCGATCGGCGCGACGAGTTCCCGCCGGAACTCTGGGGCAAGATGGGCGACCTCGGTATCCTCGGCGTGACAGTTGCACCCGAGTACGGCGGCGCCGGCTTCGATCTGCTTGCCGGCGTGCTCGCCATCGAGCAGATCGGCCGCTTCTCCGGTTCGGTCGCCCTCTCCTATGGCGCCCATGCCAACCTCTGCGTCAACAACATCTTCCGTAACGGCACCGAGCAACAGCGCGCCCAATATCTTCCGCCGCTTTGTAGCGGCGCCGCCGTCGGCGCGCTCGCGATCACAGAACCGGAGGCTGGTTCCGACGCCGTCGGCATCCAAACCACGGCGGTGCGGGCGGGGGATGACTTCATCCTCAACGGCACGAAGATGTACATCACCAACGGGCCGGTGGCAAACACGATCGTCCTCTACGCCAAGACCGACCCGGCTGCCGGGTCGCGCGGCATTACCGCCTTCATCGTCGAAACCGATTCGCCCGGCTTCGCGGTGGCGCGCAAGTTGGAGAAGGTCGGACATCGCGGCTCGCCGACGGGGATGCTCTCGCTTCAGGATGTGCGCGTGCCTGCCGTCAACGTACTGCGCGGCGTCGGCGAGGGCGCGCGGGTGATGATGTCCGGCCTTGACACCGAGCGGGCGTTTCTCGCGGGTGAATCGTTGGGACTGGCAGAGGCGGCTCTGGAGCACACGATCCGCTACGCCAAAGAACGTCATCAGTTCGGCCAGCCGATCGGCCGCTTCCAATTGGTCCAGGGCAAGATCGCGGAGATGTACGTGCAGGTCGAGGCGGTGCGCTGGCTCGTCTATCGCACCGCTGTTCTCTCCGAAGAGGCGAACCGCGAGGGCCGCCAGGTCGCCAAGGAGTCGGCCGCCGCGATCATGTACGCCGCCGAGGTTTCGACCCGCGTCGCTCTCGACGCGATCCAAGTCCACGGCGGCTACGGCTACCTCATGGACAACCCGGTCCAGCGCATTCTCCGCGACGCCAAACTGCTGGAGATCGGCGCCGGCACGACCGAGATCCGCAAGCTGATCATTGGCCGCGAGCTGCTCGGCATCGACGCCGTGCGCGTCGACTGACTACGAAGAATGGCACATCTGTATCATCCAAAACTGTGCCGCACGTTCACGCTATAGTGGGGCCGACGTCCGCTGTGCACTCGACAATCGTGATGCATGGCAATCCACACTCTGCGATGGTGCGGTTCCCATGCCGAACGGCTCTCCTGGGTTTGGCTATGCTCTCGACCGGCTTCGCCGTGCTATTGCCCCGCCGGTGACGATCACGCCGCCGCCGCGCGGCGTTCGCTTCGAACGTGATGTGCCGGTGATGGTGCGCGACGGCACGACGTTGCGGGTCAACGTCTTTCGGCCCGCGACGGATGGTCGCTACCCGGTGATCATGTGCGCCCATCCCTATGGAAAGGATCGCTTGCCCCAACACCGCCGGATCGGCTATCTGCCGGAGATGCAGTACCGGATTATGCGCCAGAGCGGCCCGATCAGCATCTCTGCCTGGACCAGTTGGGAGTCGCCCGACCCGGCCTTCTGGGTGGCCAAAGGCTATGCCGTCGTCAACTGCGACCTGCGCGGCTTCGGCCCCTCCGACGGCACCGGCGACCTCTTCTCCGATCAGGAGGCGCGGGACTACCACGATCTGATCGAGTGGGCGGCGGCACAGCCGTGGTCGAGCGGCCGGGTCGGGCTCAACGGGGTTTCCTATCTCGCGCTGAGTCAGTGGAAGGTGGCCGCGCTCCGGCCGCCACATCTCGCCGCGATCTGCCCCTGGGAGGGGTTCAGCGATCTTTATCGCGACTTCGCTCGACCCGGCGGCATCCGCGAGGACGGCTTCCTGCCGATATGGAGCGCGATGGTCACGCGTGGCGGCCGCTGCTCGACGGACCTGCGCCGGGAACAGAAGGAGCGTCCGCTCTGGGATGACTGGTGGGCGTCACGCACGCCGGAGCTTGAGCGGATCGAGGTGCCCGCGCTGGTGTGCGGCAGCTTCTCCGACCACAGCCTGCACACGCGCGGTTCATTCGAGGGGTTCCACCGCATCTCCTCCGAACACAAATGGCTCTACACCCATCGCGGTGGCAAGTGGGCCGTCTACTACTCCGACGAGGCGAAGGCGTTCCAGGCGCGCTTCTTTGACTGCTTCCTCAAGGGTGAGGAGAACGGCATGCGCGACGTGCCGCCGCTGCGCCTCGAAGTGCGTGACACGGGAGAAACCGTTCATCAGATTCGTGAGGAAGTAGCGTGGCCCCTGCCATCGACGCGATGGACATCGCTCTACCTGCACGCCGCCGGCTCGCTGAACGAGCAACCGGCAGCAGGTTCCGGCGCCGTTCAGTTCGACAGCCACACTGGTCGCGCTACCTTCTCTTGGCAGGTACTGAGCGACCTGGAACTGACCGGACCGATGAAGCTCCGGCTTCACGTCGAGGCGCGTGGCGCCGACGACCTCCACCTGTTCGCCGCGCTCTGCAAGCTGCGGGATGGCACAATCGTCGGCTTCGAAGGCTCCTACGGATTTCCGTTTGACACCGTGACGAAAGGTTGGCTCAAGGCGTCGCATCGCCGCATCGACGAAGCGCGTTCCGAACCCTGGCGCCCAGTGCACACGCACACCACATCGGAGCCGCTCCAGCCGGGACAGATTGTTCCCGTCGAGATCGAGCTCCTGCCCTCCTCCACCGTCTTCCGGCGGGGTGACATGCTGCGGCTGGACGTGCGGGGCCACTGGTTCTTCCCGCGCGATCCCTTCCGTGGCCAGTTCCCCGCAATGTACGAATCCAGTCCGCCCGCGACCGCTGTCCTCCACATGGGCGGTACATACGATGCGCACCTGCTCATACCGGTGATCGCGCAGTAGTCCCATCGGGTACGCGGCGTCGTTGTGCGAGTTTGGTATGATCGACACGACGCCCCGCGGCTACGCTCCGCTCGGAGTTCGTCTCCCCCAAGGTACATTCGTGCCGTCGGACTCCGAAATCGGTGACTCGACCGAGGACGGTCGGCTGCGCCACATCACCCCTTCCTCGCCGCGCTCGCAATCCACGCGACGCGACCGCCATCGCCGCGTCGTTCCGCACGGAGGAAGCCATGTCTCTCACGTCCATCACCTACGGGCTGGCCGCACTCATGGGATTCGGCATCATCGTCATCGGCATGCGGGCTCTCCTCGTCCCTCGCGCGGCTGCCTCCGGCTTCTTCGGTATCCCTATTCGAAAGGACGGCGCAGCTTTCGATGCATACATGGCGATCAAAGGGGTCCGCGATATCGGCGTGGGGCTGATCACCTTCGCCCTACTCATCACCGCGACCGCGCACGTCCTGGGCTGGTTCGTCGTTGCCACCACCGCCATTCCCCTCGGCGACGCCGTGATCGTGCTGCGACATAGCGGCTCGAAGGCAGCAGCCGTTGGCATACATGGCGCAACGGCCGCGGTGATGCTTGTCCTCGCGGCCGCGCTGCTGCTCAGCTGACTCGGGAACAACTCCAGCGTTCCCCAAGGCCACGCCCCGCACGATCTCACTGGCGGAGTCATCTCATAGGGAGGCCAAAATGTCCCTGATCGTCCCGACCTTTGACGACACCGTGGTCGTCCGATCCGGCGAGGCCGAGGTGATCGGTCGTGCGCCGACCACCGTTCGTCTGTTGGCCGACAGCAGCGCCACCGGCGGCGCGCTCTCCACGATCCAGGTCAGCCTGATCGACGGCGCCGACGGCGCCAAACCGCACCATCACGCCGGCTCAGCCGAGCTGTTCTACGTCCTCGACGGTACCGTCCAACTGCTCACAGGGGAGCAGATCGTCACCGCTGCTCGCGGCGATCTGGTCATTGTGCCGCCGAACCTGGCACACGCCTTCGGCGCCGCGCCCGGCCAGAACGCCGAGATCCTGATCGTCATCGCCCCCGGCGTCGAGCGGTTTGAGTATTTCCGTCACCTGGAGCGGATCGCCTACGGCAAGGCTCCGCCCGAAAGTCTCCTGGAGATGCAGGAGCTATACGACACGTACTTCCAGCGCAGCCCCACCTGGGAAGCTGCTCGCGCGACGTGACTGGAGCAACGTCGTGCTCAATCCGATCACATCATTGCCTCGAGGGGCACCTCGACCTTACCTGCGCCTCCACAGGCCCTCGCAGTGACAATGAACAAACCCTGCTGGTGAACTCGCGTGGGCTAGTAGACCAACGATTCGGCTGCTAACATGGGACACACTACAGTATCAGGTGCCTGAAGAACTCGCCGCCTAGGTGACGTGGAGGACAACCATGGAAGCACGCGTGCTCACATATGCGATCCCCTCGGCGCAGATTGACGCCGCCGTTCGCCTTTGGAACGAGAAGGTGCTGCCCGGTCTGCGGCAGCAGCGCGGCTTCGGCGGCGGTCTGGTCCTGACCAGCGCTGCGAGTGGCAAGGCGCTGGTGATCAGCTTGTGGCAGTCTGAGGCCGATCGCAACGCGTACGAGTCGACCGACGAGTTCAAGACACTGCTGGCCGATGTCCAGAGCGTCATTGAGGGGTCGCCCACCATCGAGGAGTATGACGTCAGCATCCGCGAGTAAGCGGCGTTCGGAAGCTGGCACCGGCTTGGACGACGGCCGATGACGCGCGGGTCGTTGTGCTCATCCTCCGTTCAGCACAGATGATCGGAGGTCGATCACCATGACCGCAGCCGGATCAGCCGCACGACGCAATGGATCGACGGTCATCGCGGACGGCGCGATCGACGCGTTGTCCCGCCTTCAGTCGCGGCTCGACCGCGCCCCGCCTGAGTTCCAAGTCAACGCCGCCGCGATGCGTTCCCAGGCCGATCTCCTCCGCGACCGCTACGCGCTCGTGCAGCAGGGTGGTGGCGAGGAGCAGACGCGCCGCCACCGTTCCCGTGGCAAGCTGCCGGCCCGCGAGCGGATCGAACGGCTGCTGGACCCTGATGCCGCCCTGGCCAAGGGCCAGCACCCCGGCCAGACCACCCGTGCGATACCAGGCCACTCAGCGGTCCGCCGATGCACTCCCCACCGTCGCGGCCTCCGCATCCACGTCCCGTCCCGGGCGCAGCAGCCACAGCCCCTGCGCCCGCATCCGGTGCTTACCGTCTCCCCGCACGATCCGGAACGGGGCGCGCTCCCACCTAAACCGCGGCCTCTTGCGGCACCAGGACTATGCCGAGCTGTCGCATGAAGTCTGCCTCGTTCGCGAGGCCTCGGTGCTCCGCGATTCTGCCGTCAACGACCCGATCCAGGTGCATGACCGACAACCGGAGTTGCCTGCCGCTGGGCGGAATGCCTTGCATCTCGCCCGTCTGCGTCCCCTGGTATGTCCCAATCGTCACGACGTTCTCACCGTCCACAACGACGGATTCGAAAACGTGGCGGCCGTCCGGGAAAGCGGCGCGGAACGCATCGCCGAATTGCCGGAAACCGGCCCAGTCCAGCGTGGTCGTCCCGAGAACGTGGGCGACGAAGTTGGCATCGATCGACGCGGCGAAGACGTCCAACTCTCCCTTGTCGAACTGCTCATACAGCCGCAGTACCAGCGCTTTGCTTTGTTCTGTGGACACGGGATTCTCCCTTCGATCCGTTCTCTTGCTCCTGGTAATTGCCCGATCCAAAGTGGACCAGTTAGGACACCGCGCAGCCGAGTTGCCTCTGAATCGCAGCGAGGTCGCACCAGGCCTGCTCGCACGCGATCGTGCCGTCCTTCACTTCGAAAACGTGGAGGAGCCGAAAGCTGACTGGACCGCTCTTGCCGTCGCAGAACATGGGCGACCCGTCTTCCACGTGGCCCTGCCACAGGGTCTCATCGATCACGATGTCGTCGCCGTAGTAGCGGCTGAGCGGCGTGGCGCTCTCGCCGCGGAAGTTCTTGAACAGGTCGGCGTAGAGGGCGCGGATCCCGCTCTTGTCCGTTTGCTCTCCGTAGCGCGAGGGCACAACTTCGTGCCGGACGTTTCCGCCAGGCTGTCCATCACTCCGTCCAGGTTGTCCGTGGCCTCGAACATGAAGTGATCGTTGATGATCTGGTCCAGTTGCTCCCGCCGGGTCTGCGTTACCATCCCTTACCTCCCCCGAAATTGGGGAACCCGTCCGGTTCCCCCAACCCCCTCCGATCGAGGGCGGCGCTCCCGGGATCTCCTGGAGGTTCCGCCATCGAGCGGCCGGCGTGGGGGTCGCCCATGAGGACTCTCTTGAGATTGCCGTCTTGTCGTGATACTTGCTGTCTCATTAGACAATCAGTATCGTAACGACATGAATGTCTCACGTCAAGTGGATCCACGCGCAAATCAGAAGGAAAGAACTCGCGCCGCCATCGTTGATGCCGCGACAGATCTGGTGCGGTCAGGTGTTACTCCCACGGTGCAAGCCGCGGCCGAGGCCGCGAAGGTCTCCCGTGCGACAGCCTATCGCTACTTTCCCACGCAGGACTCCCTGCTCAACGAGGTGCTGTACGTGACACCGAGTACCGAGATCGTGGACGAAAATCTCAAGGGGCTCGAGAGCAAGGATCCGGAAGCCCGCCTGCTCTGGCTCCTCGACTTCTTTAACCCCATCGTCCTGCAGGAAGAAGTTCAGTACCGCGCCGCGATCCGCATCGCACTCGAAACGTGGTTCGCGAGTAACAGCGGCGGCCGATCGGACGCACCGCGGGTGCGCGCCGGACGCCGCATGCGCTGGTTGGACGAGGTGCTCGCGCCCCTGCGCGGCCAGCTTCCCGAAACGAGCTTGCGGCGCCTGGAGTATGCCCTGTCGCTCACGATTGGACCCGACAGCGTCGTCATCCTCAAGGATGTCTGCGGCCTGGACGAGGACGCGGAGATTCTGGGCGTCCTCCGATGGACGGCGCTCGCTATTCTGCGCGCCGCGCTTGACGAGGCGGGTCTGAGGTCCGCCGGAGCTTCGGCCTGATCGTCAGGTTGTGGGACGAGCGAACGAGACTCTTCGCGGGCTTACGTGGCGGATATGCGAATGCGGTGCGCAGGCGCGGGCTTCGGCTTTCCCGCGTTCGCCGCCGCGTAGGCCGCAATTCATGGCTTCCCATTACCTTTCGCACACGCCATCGACACGGGCACGTTCGACCGGAACTCGACGAATCGCCGACTTCTGGACGGACCCAATGCACCGAGAATCCGGTATCCTGCAGCCGTCGGTTCGATCCGCTCAAGATCGGACCGACGGTCCAGCCAGCAGCACCCGCCCGGTGTCGGAGGATGCGATGACGACAGCGATCAGCGAGTACATTCCCTTCGCGACCGGTGCCCTCCCCCGCCTCGAATCTCGCGTCGACCGCCGTTCGCCGGAGTTCACGACCAACGCGGCGGCGATGCAGGCACTCGTCGAGCAGTACCGCGAGCGATATTCGCTCGTCCAGCAGGGCGGTGGCGAGGAGCAGATGCGCCGCCACCGCTCCCGCGGCAAGCTGCCGGCCCGCGAGCGCGTCGAGCGGTTGCTTGACCCCGACGCCGCCTTCCTCGAGTTCTCCGCGCTGGCCGCCTGGGACATGTATGACAACGAGGCGCCCTCCGCCGGCATCATCACCGGCATCGGCGTCGTCGCCGGTCAGCCCTGCGTGATCGTCGCCAACGACGCCACCGTCAAGGGCGGCACCTACTATCCGATCACCGTCAAGAAGCACCTCCGCGCCCAGGAGATTGCGCTCGACAACCATCTGCCCTGCATCTATCTCGTCGATTCCGGCGGCGCCTTCCTGCCGCTGCAGAGCGAAGTCTTCCCCGACCGCTCCCATTTCGGCCGAATCTTCTACAACCAGGCACAGATGTCCGCCCGCGCCATCCCCCAGATCGCGGCGGTGATGGGTTCCTGCACCGCCGGCGGCGCCTACGTCCCGGCGATGAGCGACGAAACGGTAATCGTCCAGGGAACCGGCACGATCTTCCTCGGCGGCCCGCCGCTGGTGAAGGCCGCCACCGGCGAAGATGTCACCGCCGAGGAACTGGGCGGTGCCGAGGTGCACACCCAGATCTCCGGCGTCGCCGATCACTTCGCCGTCAGCGACGAGCACGCGCTCGCCACCGTTCGCGGCATCGTCGCCAACCTGCACCGCCGGCCACAGCCGCCCTGGCCGGTCGCCGAACCGGAACCGCCGGCCTACGACCTCGACGACCTCTATGGCGTCATCCCGGACGACCCCCGCCGCAGCTTTGACGTGCGCGAGGTGATCGCCCGCATCCTCGACGGCAGCCGCTTCCACGAGTTCAAGCCGCGCTACGGCAGCACCCTCGTCTGCGGCTTCGGCCGGATCATGGGCTATCCCGTCGGCGTGATCGCCAACAACGGCATCCTCTTCTCCGAGAGCGCGCTCAAGGCGACGCACTTCATCGAGCTCTGCTGCCAGCGCCGCATCCCGCTCGTCTTCCTGCAAAACATCACCGGCTTCATGGTGGGAAAGCAGTACGAGAACCAGGGGATCGCCAAGGATGGCGCCAAGATGGTGATGGCCGTCGCCAACGCCGCCGTGCCCAAGTTCACGGTGATCATCGGTGGCAGCTTTGGCGCCGGCAACTACGCGATGTGCGGCCGCGCCTACAGCCCGCGCCAGCTCTGGATGTGGCCGAACGCCCGCATCTCCGTGATGGGGGGCCAGCAGGCGGCGAACGTCCTCCTCACCGTTCGCCTCGACAACCTCCACGCCCGCGGCGAGGACATGACCGCCGAGGAACGGGCGTCGTTCATGTCCCCCACCCTCGCCACCTACGAACACGAGGGCAGCCCCTACTTCAGCACCGCCCGCCTCTGGGACGATGGCATCATCGACCCCCGCGACACCCGCATGGTCCTCGCCCTCGGCATCGCCGCCAGCCTCCACGCCCCCATCCCCGAGACAAGGTTTGGCGTGTTCCGGATGTAATACTCGGCGCAGGACGTGTGCATGTCTGTTTACGCCGGTGGAGGGAGGGATTCCAGATCCTGCCAGATTTCAAAGGTCGATCAATTCGGCTCACGGATGAACGCCTCGCACACCTTCGCGAACACCCAGAGATGACTAACGCCGGACTATGGGTTGTCGATACGCTCCTCCGCCGCTCAACGGTGATACAGTCAGTGAGCGACCAAAGTGTTCACTTGTACTACCGTCGATATCTGAACACAACGGTCGGTGCCAAGTGGCTCTGTGTCGTTGCCAAAGTCGGAGTGGCCGATCCTTTCGTCATCACCGCGTACCTCACAGACAGACGGAAGAGGGGAACAATTCTGTGGCAAGAAAGTCAGTAACCGTCTGGTATGACCCAGAGGGTGACTTCCTAGAAGTGATCTTCGATCCGTCCCGCCCAGGCTACTTCCGCGAGACAAAGGATGACCGTGTCATGGAGAAGGTCGACGAACACGGATCGTTGCTGGGATTCTCGATCCTCGGCGTTGCCAGCATGCGCCCGGGTTCGCCGTTGGAAGTTGCCCTCCCCTCCATCGACGGCTGACAAAGCTGGTGACATCTGATCCCGCGTCGCCTGCCATGGTCGAGCGCTGTACCTCAATCGTCGTCACTGATCACGCTGCGGATACGGCGTGCTTGCTTTGCCGGTCGCACCCAGTCGTCGTGTATCGCATCAAGGTGTGCTTCACACGCATACGAGCAGCCCCTACTTCAGCACCGCCCGTCTCTGGGACGACGGCATCATCGACCCGGGCGACACCCGCATGGTTCTCGCCCTCGGCATCGCTGCCAGCCTCCACGCCCCCATCCCCGAGACAACCTTCGGTGTGTTCCGCTTGCAGCTCCCGCTGCGAGCGGAGTACGTGCGGTCTTGCGCCACGGACGTCGGTGATACGGCCGCTCAACTCGCGGCCATCGGTGCAGGTGCGCGTGCCTTCCCGCCCCGGCCGAAGGCGTGGGCGATCGCGCTCTCACGCGCCTGGAGCACGGCGTCGCTGTAGGGGAGTTGTCGTCGAACCAGTTGTGAGAGTGTTCTGGCACCGGCGTCTGCACCCAAGCGATCTAGTCGTGTCCAGCGGATGCCGTAGAGCAGCCGATGCTCCGGCGGGAACAGGTCAATCGCGGCCCGTCCAAGCACCCAGGCGAGGAAGCCTGGTGCTCCGGGCTTCGGGCGCGATGGTGCCAGGAGGTCGAGCATTCGCTTGCAAGGGGCGGTGAAGGCGAGTTTGGGGTGCATCGAGCGCATGTAGGTCTGCAGTTCGGCCGTCGTGCCGGCTGCCTGCTCAGGATCGAGGCCGACGAGGCGGGCGGCGACCCGTTGCTCCGCGACGAAGCGGTTCTGTTCGTCGGTAGTGAGGATGCCTCCCCAGCGGTTGTATGCACGGAGCAACATGAACGTGAGCGAGTTGTGGACCCAGAGCAGAAGGTCAGGTTGGTCCGCCCGATACGTCTCGCCGTTCGTGGGGTCGACGGCGGAGCGACGGCGGTGGATCGCGCGCAGCGTCTCGCCCGCGTGCTCGGCGGCGGCGCGGTCGCCGTAGATGATCGTGAACTCGTATTGGCCGGTCCGCTCGCCCCGACTCTCTGGATAGTCGAAGAACGAGGATGACTGGTCGATCATCCACATCACGCGAGGGACGAGCATCTGGACAATCGCGGCGGTGAGGCCCCCGATCGCCATCGGTGCCGACACGCCGATCCGCCAGGTTATGCTTTCCGGGCCAAAGAGGCCGTCATCCGTCGGTTCCTGCGCTGGTGTGCTCCCTACGGGAACGACGGCGGGACGTGGGGTAACAACCATGCTGCGCCTCCGATCGGTGAGACAGACGGGTACCATGCCCGCCTACCAGACTGTCGTTTGTCCGTCGGACGGTCCACCGGGCGCGGCGGGGTCCACACGTTCGTCAGGCAGGTAATCCATGCCGCCAGTGGCGACCTGGTCCACCATGTCATCGATGCACATGTTGGGAAGAGTTGGCGACTCGACGACGGACAAGAGCAGATAGGGCAACTCTACCAGGACTTCGCGCGCGAATATACAGGCGGCGACGCGACGGTCGGTAACGAGAGTTCAGAGCACCAACGCAGACAACCACGACGCTGACGAACGATAGCTGTTGACGCCGCCTCATGGCAGACTTTGCCAATGAGTCAATGCCGGGAGGGAAGCAGTGACGGCTGACGACGCCTATTCATCCCTGCTCATTGAACGTCGCGGTCCGATCGCAGTGGTGACGCTGAACCGGCCCCAGGTCCACAACGCGCTCGACGCGACGTTGGTCGCGGAGATCCGCGATGTCTTTCGGAGCCTTGAGGCAGATGAATCTGCCCGGGGGGTAGTGCTGACTGGGTCAGGATTGTCGTTCTGCGCGGGCGCTGACCTTCGCTGGCTGCAATCGGCGGTCACTTTCAGCGAGGAGGAGAACCGTCAGGATGCGATGGCACTGACGGAGATGCTCGACGCGATCGCCCGCTGCCCCAAGCCGGTGGTGGCACGGGTCAACGGCGCCGCGCTCGCCGGTGGTGCCGGTCTCGTCGCGGCCAGCGACATCGCCATCGCTGCTGATACCGCCCGCTTCGGCTTTACCGAGGCCCGCCTCGGCCTTGTCCCCGCCACTATTTCGCCGTATGTCGTCTGCCGCATCGGCGAATCGCACGCGCGGTCGTTATTCCTCACGGCGGAGCGGTTCGAGGCATCGCGGGCGGTGGCCATCGGCCTCGTCCACGAGGTCGTGCCGGCGGATCAGCTCGACATCGCCGTCGAACGCACGCTCCGCAATCTGCTCCATGGTGGTCCGCGGGCGCTGGCCGAGAACAAGCGGCTGATTGAGGGCATCCGCGATCGACGCGGTGACGATCTGGCCCGCTACACGGCGGACACGATCGCCCGGCTTCGCGTCAGTGCCGAGGGCCAGGAGGGGCTGCACGCCTTCCTGGAGAAGCGCCCGCCGAACTGGGCGCTTGATACATGAGTGCGTCGGGCGAGCGGAATCGCGCTGTCCTCTATCCGGCGGCGGCGATACCCTACGTGCAGAGATAGCCCGCTCGGAGGAATCGTATGGCCGGCATCGTCATCGTCCGTCCGTCAGATCGCGACTGCAACACGGCACAGACCACCGGCATGTCACGCGAGGCCGGTGTCTCGCCGGAGACGACTGGATCAAGCACGATCTGGTCCGGCTTCGTCTCGACGCCGCCCGGTATCGCTTCCGGCGTTCATCACCACGGCGACTGCGAGACGGCGATCTACGTGGTGCGTGGCCAGGTTCGGTTCTATTGGGGCGACAAGCTGCAGTTTCAAGAAGATGTCCAGACCGGCGACTTCCTCTATGTGCCGCCGAACGAGATCCATCTCGAACAGAACTTGAGCAACACGGAGCCGATTGAGTTCATCGTCTCGCGCGGTTGCAGCGGCATTCTCGTCGTCAATGTCCCCGACCCGCGCGACCTCGCCTCGCTCCGCTAGGCCGTTCCGAGGGCAAGGCAACGCCGGGGTGAGTCGTGAGCACGCCGCCGTTTCGTAAGGTTCTGGTCGCCAACCGCGGCGAAATCGCCGTCCGCATCATGCGCGCGTGCGCCGAGCTGGGCATCGCCACCGTCGCGGTCTATTCCGAGGCCGACGCCCGCGCGTTGCATGTCCGCACCGCCGACGAAGCAGTGTGCATCGGACCGCCGCCGGCGTCGGAGAGCTATCTCGACACCGGCTCGATCATCGCCGCCGCGCTCGGAACCCGTGCCGATGCCGTCCATCCCGGCTACGGCTTTCTCTCGGAGAGCGCGTCCTTCGCGCAGGCATGCCGGGATGCGGGCCTGACATTCGTTGGTCCCTCTCCGGACGCGATCCGCACAATGGGCAGCAAAATTGAGGCGAAGCGGCTCGCCGCCGCGCTCGGCATTCCGCTGCTGCCCGGCTACGACGGCGCATCTCAGGAACCGGAAACGCTCGCGACCGAGGCGACACGGATCGGCTTCCCGGTCCTGATCAAAGCCTCCGCCGGTGGCGGTGGCCGCGGCATGCGCATCGTCCGGCAGCCGGCGGACTTCCGCGACGCGCTGGAGAGCGCCACGCGCGAGGCGGTCGCCGCCTTCGGCGACGGCACCATCCTCCTCGAACGCTACGTCGAACGGCCGCGCCATGTCGAGATCCAGGTGTTCGGCGATGACCACGGCGCGGTGATCCATCTGGGCGAGCGTGAATGCTCGATCCAGCGCCGCCATCAGAAGGTGATCGAAGAATCGCCGTCTCCCGCCGTCACGCCGGCGCTCCGCACGGCGATGGGCGATGCCGCCGTGCAGCTGGCCCGCGCGATCCACTACAGTGGCGCCGGCACGGTCGAGTTCTTGCTCGACTCGGACGGCTCGTTCGCCTTCCTCGAGATGAACACCCGCCTCCAGGTCGAGCACGGCGTCACCGAACTGGTCACCGGCCTCGACCTGGTACATCTCCAGCTTCGCGTTGCCGCCGGCGGACCGCTCCACATCCGCCAAGAAGACATCCACTTCCGCGGCCACGCGATTGAATGTCGCATCTACGCCGAAGATCCGGCGGCAGGCTTCCTCCCATCAACCGGAACGCTCACCCAGTTCACGCCGCCGGAAGGTCCAGGGATCCGCAACGACATTGGCGTTCGCCCCGGCGACGCGGTCACGTCCTACTACGACCCAATGCTCGCGAAACTGCTCGTTGCCGGCGCCACCCGTATGGACGCCGTTGACCGCATGGCCCAGGCATTGCAGCACTATCAGATCGAAGGCGTCGCCACCAACGTATCTGCCCTCGCCGCCGTCGTTGCCCAACCTGCCTTTCGCGCCGGTGATACCAACACAAGCTTCCTCGACGATTACCCGCTACCGCTCGGCGCGCCGGCCGGCGCGCCGCCCTCGGTCTTCGCGGCGGCGGCGGTTGCGCTGAGCGATGCATCGGACGCCGAGCCATTCCGAAGCGGGTGGCGGCCCCTCGGCGGCCTCCGCATCCTCCGGCTGTCCTCCGGTGGTACGACCAGGCAGGTGTCGCTCCGGCGAACCGGCATCGATCGCTGGCAGGTGAGCCAGTCCGATTTCAGCCTCACGGCGTCACTCGATCTCGCGGCCGGCCGCGTCCTCCTCTCCGATCACGAACACGAGGAGATCCTCCAGGTCGAACGGATCGGCGACTCGATCGAGGTGGGACACGATGCTCGACGCTCGCGCGTTCACCTGGAGCCGCTCATCGATGCCGAACTCTCCGGTCTAGCTGGGGCGGCAACCGGGAGCGGAACACTGACAGCGCCGCTCACCGGCATTGTGATCAAGGTCCATGTCCGTGAGGGTGACACCGTTCGCGCGCAACAGCCGTTGATCGTCTTGGAAGCGATGAAGATGGAGCACACGATCGCCGCTCCTGGAGACGGGACCATCGCCCGCATCCGCGTTGCGCCGGGAGACCACGTCCAATCCGGCGCCGTGCTCGTCGAAATGGGAGACACGGAGTCCGGCTAGTCCGCCGCGCCCGGTCGAGGCCGTTGGTATCGACCCACCTACCCACCAGCGGGGCCGTATCTCGCTGACCGGCGTCGTATCGTCACCCACACGTGCGGCACGGGTGAGACGGACCCACTGAACGCGCCCGTTCCGTCCCGACGCCGCTGCGATCCTCCGCATCCTCGGCACATGCTGAATGGAGCGAAACCACCGCGCGACCCCGCCCTTCGCCGCGCTCCACCATGTGACGAGCTATGAGGAGAACGTGACCAATGCCGGACGACAACGCTCGCTCTATCTATGTAACCGCCGCCATGAGTGACCATGCCGAGCTTTTTGAAGCGATCCAACAATTGAGGCCAGAGATCTGGTCGCAACGCGACGCTATCGAGCTGGACCGGCGCCTGCCTCCGACCCTCGTGCGGACCATGGCCGACACCGGCATCTTCCGCATGCTCGTGCCGCGCGCCTATGGCGGCCTCGAGGTCGATCCGATCACCTTCCTGCGCGTCGTCGAAGAGATCGCGCGCGTCGATGGTTCGACGGGTTGGGATGTGATGATCGGCGCCTCCGGCGGATTCTTTGCCGCCACCATGACCGACGAAGGCGCCCGCGAGATCTTTGGTCGCGATCCGAATGCCATCCTTGCCGGCTCGTTGATTCCGCGCGGCCGTGCCGTGGCCGTCGACGGCGGATACCGGATGTCCGGCCGCTGGAGCCTCGCCAGTGGCATCGACCACTGCACCTGGATGGTCGGCGCCTGTCTCGTCGCGGACGCCGACGGCACGCCGGTCGTCGGGCCGTCGGGGCAGCCAAAGATGCGGCTGCTCTTTGTGCCGGCGTCCGAGATCGACGTGATCGACACCTGGAACGTCGGCGGCCTGCGGGGGACCGGCAGTCACGATGTGACCGTGGCCGATGCATTCGTTCCGACCGACCGCTCGCTGTCGATCGATGACCCGCCGACACAGAAGGGACCGCTCTATGCTCTCCCGATCCAGGCGATCGGACCGTGTGCGGTGGCATCGGTCAGCCTTGGCATCGCCCGCGGCGCAATCGATGCGCTGGTCTCCCTCGCCGAGTCGAAGACGCCGGTTGGCTCACAGCAGGTTCTCCGGGAGCGGGCGGTCGTGCAGGTGCAGGTTGCTCAGGCAGAGGCCGCGCTTCGCTCGGCCCGCGCCTTCCTCTTCCAATCCGTCGAAAAGGTCTGGCACACCGTCCTCGCCGAACGCGAGGTGTCGCTGAATCAGCGTGCCGAGCTTCGACTCGCCGCGACGAACGCCGCCGCGAGCGCGGTCCGGGCCGTCAGTCTCATGTATGAAGCGGGCGGTACCAGCGTGATCTACACGTCCAGCCCGCTCGAGCGCGCCTTCCGCGACGTGAACGCGGCCAGCCACCATGCCACGGTGCAGGCGAGCACGTTCGAGTCAATCGGCCAGGTCCTCCTGGGGATGCAGCCGGTGGTCCCAACCGCCTTCTGACCTGACCCAATCGGAATCCATCATCGGCGCCGCCGGCCGGTCGGAGTGTTACAACGACCGGCCGGCGGCGTTCTGTCTCTGGTGAGGGCACCATGTTGTTCCCGGCGCTCCATTGGTACGATGAGTCCAGATCGACAGCGTCGATCCGCTGGCAGATGATCAGCAGCGCGAAGTGAACGTAGGAGGACGGTCATGGCACTCTCAGTCGACTGCGGCAAAGTGCGGCCGGAAGAAGCCTGTAACCATGTGATCGAGGCGGACACCGAAGAGGAGCTCATGCGCAAGGTCGCCGAGCACGCCAAGACCCATAACCTCGAGCCGACGCCGGAACTGGTCGCCA
This sequence comes from Dehalococcoidia bacterium, assembly GCA_050184225.1. Taxonomy (GTDB): domain Bacteria; phylum Chloroflexota; class Dehalococcoidia; order CAUJGQ01; family CAUJGQ01; genus JBFXAN01. The sequence goes on from JBFXAN010000008.1 coordinate 16,403, forward strand.
AGGTCCAACAGCACATTCAGCGGACGTAACCGGAACTGCCTATGCCGACACGTGTCTCCCTCGACTCTGCCGACACGCCGTATGGCCCGATCTTTCTCGCGGCCACCGAGCGCGGACTCTGTCGCGTTACGATTCCGGGGGAGACGGTTGACGCCCTCATCGCCTGGGTCGAGCGGCGCGTTGCCGCGGCGGACATTGCTCCCGCCACGGGCGCGCTCGCCGGCGAAGCGGCCGCGATCGCGGCCTTCCTCGACGACGGCGCCGCGCTGCCGGCGATGTCCGTCGATCTGATCGGCACACCATTTCAACGCGCCGTCTGGCAGGCGGTGCTCGACATTCCCTACGGTCAGACGCGCAGCTACGTCGATATCGCCCACCAGATCGGCGCCCCCCGTGCCTCCCGCGCGGTCGGCGCTGCGAATGCGGTCAACCCCCTGCCCTTCGTCGTACCGTGCCACCGTGTGATCGGCGCCGACGGCACGATCAAGGGATACCCCGGCGGCATCATCACGCGTGCGATGCTCCTCAAGCTTGAAGGCTGGTCGCCCCCCAATCGCGATATCCCGACACGATATACTGATCGGTAAATGGACGCCGTCCCGCGGCCGCGGGTGGTGTGGGGTGGTTCACGATGCTCAAGCCGCGGTTTCTCCGCCTCGCGGTCGTCTCACTGACCGTGGCGCAGGTCTATGCCAGCTATAAGATCCCCCAAGTTCTCGGCAAGGCCGGCCTCTATCGCGACACACGCGCGAAGGTCAGCCGGCGCCATCGCCGGAACGCTGAGGCGCTCTACAATCTCGCCGCCCGACTCCAGGGCTTGATGATCAAACCGTGCCAGTTCCTCAGCAGCCGCGCCGACCTCGTCCCCGACGAGTACATCGAGGTTCTCTCCCGCCTCCAGGACAAGGTGCCGCCGCGACCCTACGCCGAGATCCGGCGCGTCATCCGGCAGGAGCTGGGCGCCTGGCCGGAGCAGCTCTACGCCTCGATCGATCACCGGCCGATCGCCTCTGCCTCGCTCGCCCAGGTTCACCGCGCCCGCATGGCCGACGGCCGCGATGTCGCGGTCAAGGTCCAATACCCGGGGATCGACCGGATCGCGAAGGCTGACCTCCAGAATATGATGCTGCTCTCCCGCATTCTCAGCCGAATCGAGCGTCCCTTCGACTTCACGCCGATCGTCCGCGAGCTGGAAAACCTTGTTCCGCTCGAGCTCGACTTCATCAACGAGGGCCACAACGCCGAAACTGTCGCCCGTAACCTCCAGCACCGGTCGGAGTTCATCGTCCCCGGCATCGTCTGGGAGCGCACCAGCCGGCGCGTGCTCACGATGGACTTCATCGAGGGATTCAAGATCTCCGATGTCGGGGCGATGCGTGCTGCCGGCATCGACACCGCCCAGGTCGCCCAACTCCTCACCGAAGCCTACTGCGAGCAGATGCTGATCAACGGCTTCTTTCACGCGGACCCGCATCCCGGCAACCTGATCGTCCAGCCGGGGCCGCGCATCGCGCTGATCGACTTTGGCCTCTCCAAGCGCTTCCCCGCCGCCTTCCGCCGCTCATTCGTCGAGCTCACCCGTTCGATCATCCTCAAAGACGATCTCGCCACCGCCAAGGCATTCCAGTCGCTCGGCTTCAAGGCAAAGACGGATGACCCCAAGACCTTCATCGCCCTCGGCGACGCCTTCCTCGGCCGCGCCGTCCGTGAGAATCGCGTCTACGCGGACCAGGAGATGGTGGCCGAGATCAACGCCATGCTCACCCGCACGCTCCGCGAGAACCCCGTCGTCGAAGTGCCGACCGACATCGTCCTCGTCGGCCGCGTCACCGGCCTGCTCTCCGGCCTCGCCAAAACGCTCAACTCTCAGGTGGATCTGCTCGCCACGATGATGCCCTACGTCGCCATGCGCACGATGTCCCCCGAAGGCCGTGAAGCGATCTGGGCCTCGATGACCGAGGAAGAACGCGCCGCCCTGCTGGCGGCGGACTGACATACCTCTCCCCCGACCCCTCCCCTCGCAGGGGAGGGGAGCCTCACGCAACCGTCGTTTGCCAGCGTCGACTTCGTGACGGAATGGCGGTGGACCGGTTCACGCTGGCACCCGCCCCCGATCAGGACTCCCCTCCCCTGCGAGGGGAGGGGCCGGGGGAGAGGTATTCCCATTGACCCTCACCCCCCCGTCGCCTAGGATTTGCCCGGCGCACTCGCCCCGGAGCACGGCATGGTTAGTCCAATTGATACCGCCCGCGAGCAGGGACGGACGCTGCTCAATGAGGTTGAATCGAAGCAACTCCTCGAACAGAGCGGCATCCCCACATCCGGCGCTCGACTGGCACAAACGGCGGATCAGGCCGTGCAGATCGCCGGCGAGCTTGGTTTCCCGGTCGTGCTCAAAGTGCTCTCGCAGGACATCGCCCACAAGAGCGACGTCGGCGGCGTCGCGCTCAACCTCGCGGATGCGGATGCGGTCCGGGCGGCGTTTGATGCAATGATGCAGTCGATTCAAGCAGCCCAACCCTCCGCCCGGATCGACGGCGTCTCCGTGCAGCGCCAGGCGGCCCCCGGCACCGAGGTGATCGTCGGCATGAGCAAGGACCCCCAGTTCGGTCCCGTGATCATGGTGGGTCTGGGCGGTGTGCTCGTCGAAGTGCTCCGCGATGTTGCCTTCCGCCTCGTGCCGCTCGAACCACGCGATGCCCGCGACATGCTCCACGAGATCAAGGGATTCCCGCTGCTCGAAGGCTATCGCGGCGCGCCGCCGGCCGACCTGGCCGCGCTCGAATCCCTCATTCTCAACGTCTCCCGCTTCGTCGAAGCGCATCCTGAGATCGACGAGCTCGACCTCAATCCCGTCTTCGCCTATCCGGATGGCGCCGTCGCCGTCGACGCCCGCGTGATTGTGGCACCGGCATAGTGGTATCAGGGGTTCGGTGTCAGGCATCACCAGTCGAACCGCCCGCAACCCGATCCCTGATCCCTGGAGAACACCATGTCAGACCTGATGCAGCGCCTCGACCGCGCGCTCAATCCGCGCACCGTCGCCGTCGTCGGCGACAAGCGTGCCAGCAACTACACCTGGCTGCGCAACCTCAAGCCCTTTACCGGCACCGTCTATTCGGTTCAGATCGACCCCAATGACATCCCCGGCATTCTCGAGATGGGCGTCCAAAACTTCTCGAGCCTGACCGAGATTCCCGATGACGTGGACTATGTGATCTGCGCCGTGCCCCGCCAGGTTGCCCCGCGCGTCCTCGCCGATGCCGCCGCCAAGGGTGTGGGTGGGGTCGGCATGTTCACGTCCGGCTTCGCGGAGACGGGCGAAGAACTGGGCGTCAAACTCCAGGAAGAGGTCACGCGCATCGCCCGCGAAAACAACCTGGTGCTGATCGGTCCCAACTGCATGGGCCTCTACAACGCCCGCCTCGGCGTCCGGTTCAGCGCCGATCAGCCGGCCGGCGTCGGCGGTTCGGTCGGCCTCATCTCCCAGAGCGGCACTCACGGCATCAACATCTCGCTCGTCGCCGCCGCCAACGGCATTCGTCTGAGCAAGGCCGTCAGCATCGGCAACGCCGTCATCCTCGACGTGCCCGATTACCTCGAATACTTCGGCCAGGATGACGAGACGAAGGTGATCGCCCTCTACGTCGAAGGCGTCAAAGACGGCCAGCGTTTCGCACGGGTGCTGCGCGAGGTCGCGGCAAAGAAACCGGTCCTGATCTGGAAGGGCGGACAGACCGCCGACGGCGCCCGCGCGACCCAATCACACACGGCGTCGCTGTCGTCCCAGATCGCGATCTGGGACGCGCTCATTCGCCAGGCCGGCGCCATCCGCGTCGACAGCCTGGAGGAGATGCTCGACACGATCAAGCTGCTGCTGTATGCCAAGCCCGGCACCGGCCACCGCCTCGCGCTGATGGCGATGACGGGCGGTCCCTCCGTCGTGATCACCGACGCCTTCTCCAAGGCAGGCTTCACCGTACCGGAACTGGGTCCGTCCTCATATGAGGAGCTGTCGACCTTCTTCAACGTGATCGGCGGCAGCTATCGCAATCCCTTCGATATGGGCGGCACGATCGGTGGTCCCCAGGGCGCCAATCTCGACCGCCTCTTCGATATCCTCGAACGCGACGAACATATCGACGCGGTCGTGATGGATATCGCCGCCCTGTTCATGGCCCGCCAGTTCCTCGACCACCCGGAACGGTTTGAAGAGTTCCTCGGCCGCCTCGAACGTCACCGCGACCGATCCTCCAAGCCGTTCCTCACGATCCTCAACCCCGGCCATCTCGATGGCGAGGTCGTCCCGATTCGGAACACGCTGCAGGAGCGCGGCTTCCCCGTGATCCCAAGCTTCGAGCGCGCGGCCGGCGCCCTCGGTCGCGTCACCGCCTACCATGAGCGGTGGAACAACTGACCCGGCCCGCATCTCGCGGCATCGCGCTGTATCCTGTACAGAGGTGAACACAGCGTGATGCCCGACTTGATCTACCTCGACCACGCCGCCACCACGCCGATCGATCCGCGCGTGCTCGATGCGATGCTGCCCTGGCTGAGCGGTCGATTCGGCAACCCGTCCGCGCTCTACCGGCTCGGCCGTGACGCGCAGCAGGCGATCGAGACGGCGCGACAGCAGGTCGCCGCCTGCCTGAACGCGCGTCCGTCCGAAATCATCTTCACCAGCGGCGGCTCTGAGTCTGCAAACGCCGCCGTTCGCGGCCTGCTCCTTGCGGCACAACTCGCCCGCACTGCCAACCACATCGTCACCACGACCATCGAGCACCACGCCGTCCTCCATACGTGTGAGTACCTGGAGCGATTCGGCGTCGAGGTGACCTATGTGCCGCCGGACGATGAGGGCCGGATCAGCGCCGAGAGCATCATCCAGTCGGTTCGACCCGACACCGGCATCGTCAGCCTGATGCTCGCCAACAACGAGGTGGGGACGCTCCAACCCGTGGCCGAGGTGGCGCGGTTGGTTCAGGAGCGGGGCCGGTCGCTCGGACGGCGCATCCCCGTCTATACCGATGCGGTCCAGGCGCCCGGCTGGCTGTCACTGGACGTCCGTGCCCTCGGCGTCGACGCGCTCAGCCTCTCCGCCCACAAGTTTGGCGGACCCAAGGGCGCGGGCGTGCTCTATCTACGACGGGGTATCCCATTTCTCGCGCAACAGACCGGCGGCGGGCAGGAGCGTCAGCGCCGCGCCGGCACCGAGAATGTCGCCGGGATCGTCGGGACCGGCCTCGCGCTTCATATCGCCGAGGCCGCACGTGAGGAGGCGTCTCCCCGGGTGCGCGTGCTCCGTGATCAGCTTGAGGCGTCAATCCTCGCGCGTGTGCCGCGGACCTCGCGCAACGGCCATCCAACGGCACGGCTGCCGAACAACGTCAACATCGCCTTCCACGGCGTGAAAGGCGATGTGTTGGTTGAAGAATTGGACCGGCTCGACCTCGCCGCCTCAGCCGGGAGTGCCTGCGCGACGATGACGTGGGAGCCTTCGCATGTGCTGATGGCGATGGGACAGACGCAAGAACAGGCCGCATCGGCAGTCCGGTTCTCGCTTGGCCCCGAGCATACCAGCACTACCCTTCATGACGCCGTCGAGCGCATCGAGCGCGCCGTCCGCGTCGTTCGGGCAAACGCCGGCATGGCGCCAAGTATGGCACTGCCGGGAGCGACCTAGATCCGTTTTCAGAGCACCACGTTCAAGGTACTATCCGTCGACACCGGCCTCGTCGGGAGTGCACGCTCGTCGCGGATCGAAGAACCGGCAATTGAGGCAAAACTCCTCGGTGCCGTCGAATCGGTCCGCCATCGTCGAGTGCGCGCAATTAACCTCCCAGCCAATCTGGCGGATGGTACCCCGAAAGTAGCTGGTCCACAGCGGAACGATCCTGGCCTGGCGACAGTCAAACTCGCGCCGTAGCTCAGTCAGATCCTGCTGTAGCTCCTCGTCCTTCGGAATAGTCGGATGGTGTTGAGGAAGTCGTGCGCGAGTCATGCGTTTACATAAGCAGCTTAGCACATGTGAAGCTGCGCGCCAACCCTCTTCAGACCCCATTGTGAAACGATTCTTCACTGCAAGATCCCTGTTATACCGCGTTGCTTTGCTCACTCGTATGCTGGCGATCCGACTAGACATATGTTGGAAGATAGGTTGGCCCGAAGAAGGCGGCTCTCCACACAACGTCCCACCGCCGGCCCGGGAGCGCGGCCACCCTGGCCGCCGTAGATATGATGTGTCAGCGGCCAGGATGGTCGCACTCCCGAGTTTTCCCCATCGCTCATCTGCCCTTGGTGTGTCACGCTGTAGTGCATGGATCGACAGAGCAACGAAACAGGAGAGCTCGCCGCGCTCCTCGACGTGGCTCGCAGCGTCGCGTCCACTCTCGAGCTCGAACCGCTGCTCAACATCATCCTCGATCAGCTGAAGCGGATCGCCGATTACTCCGGCGCCGGCATCGCTATCAGCGATGGCGACGAACTCCGCTTTGTCGAGTCGCGCGGCGCCACCGCCCAACTGCGCGAGCCGGAGGTTGTCGGCGTGCGGTTTACTCCCTCTCGCGCGGCGCCGATCTGGGACCCACTGGTCCGGCACGAACCGTTTATCATCGACGACGTTCGCGGCGACAGCGACCTCGCCCGCGCCTTTCGTGTTGTCGTTGGACCGTACCTCGAGTCGCCGGGCATACGCTATATCCGCTCCTTTCTTGGTGTCCCGCTCGTTCATCGCGACAAACTGATCGGCCTGCTCACGCTCTCCGGCGATCGACCCGGCATGTACACGTACCGTCACGCCCGATTGGCGATGGCGATCGCCACCCACGCCGCCGCCGCGATCGAAAACGCCCGTCTCTATGAAGAAGCCCGCGCCGCCCAGTCCGGCTTCGCCCGTCAGATCGAGCGGCTGATGGTGCTCGGCGGTATCACCCAGCAGCTGCTCGCCGCGACCGATCTGGACACCGTTCTCACCGTCGTCGTCGAGTCGGCGCTCCGGCTCTCCGAAACGAGCGGCGCCGCCGTCGCCCTGATCGATGACGACGGTGACACGATCACGCTCGCCGCCAGCGCGGGAGAGCCGCGCGACTACTTCGAGCGATACACCAATTCGCGCATTGACGACGAGTTCCTCGCCGGCACCGGCACCGGCCGGTCCCTTGTTCAACGTGCGGCCTTCGTCGTCGAGGATTATGCAACGTGGGGTGAACCGGAAACCCGCCACATCGGCCAGGCTGCCGCGCTCTCACAGCAGATTCGCGGCTTTGTCGCCGCGCCGCTCCTCGTCGACGGCATCCCGATCGGCGTGCTCCGCGTCCACGACACCGCGCCCCGTGCCTGGGCCGGAGAAGATGTTGCCCTGATCCAGGCCCTCGCCGACCAGGCGGCACTCGCGATCGAACACGCCCGCCTCCTCCGCCGCGGTCAAGAGGCGGCTGTCCTCGAGGAGCGCGCCCGGCTGGCACGCGACCTGCATGATTCCGTCACGCAATCGGTCTTTAGCATCGGCATGCTCGCCCAAGCAGCACGCATGCAGCACACCCGCGCGCCGGAACGCCTCGCTCCCACGCTCGATCGGATCAGCGCCCTCGCTCAGGAAGCGTTGATCGAGATGCGCTCGCTCCTCTTCGAACTGCAACCAGCCGCCCTCACCGAGCAAGGTCTCGCCAGCGCGATCGAGCGCCTCGTCACCGCCATGCGCCTCCGCGGCGACCTCGCCATCACCTTTACCGCCGAATCGGACATCCGCCTCCACCCAGATACGGAACTGGCCCTCTTTCGCATCGCCCAGGAGTCACTTGCCAATGTGATCAAGCACGCCCGCGCCAACGAGGTAACCATCTCCATCACCACGCCCGGCAATCGGCTGATCCTCAATGTCTTCGACAACGGTGTCGGCTTCGATCCCACCACACCGATCACGGCATCGCCCGATGGCATTCGCGGCGGCATGGGACTCCGCTCGATGCGCGAGCGCGCGGTGAAGGCTGGTATTGCGCTGGACATACGGAGCGCTCCCGGTACAGGTTCCACGGTCGAAGCAATTGTCGATCTCTACTCTCAATCATCGCTCACGGGCGAACGCGCTCCGTCAATCACCAATTAGCGCCACTCACCTAGGACAGGTGGAACTCTCACCGCACCGTGCGCATGCACCTGCTAGTCTGCCACCACTCCCTTCCCCGAAACGACCCGACATCGTGGAGCGAACCGAATTGGAGATGGCGACCGGCCCGGCAGTATCGTGATGTACGACTTCAGCAAGGAGTATGAGGAGTGTCAGATCAGCTTGAAAAAGCCGCCCGATTCCGTGCGTTGCACGAGGGGCCACGCGCCTTTGTCATTCCCAACCCGTGGGATGCCGGCTCCGCCCGTATTTTGGCCGGGCTGGGATTCCAAGCCCTGGCGACCTCAAGCAGCGCATCCGCGGGCGTGCTTGGGCGCCGCGACGGTCAGGTCACGCGCGAGGAGGCGCTGTCAATGGCCCGTGCGATCGTCGAGGCTACCGATCTTCCCGTCTCCGCCGACCTCGAAAAGGGGTTCGGCGACTCCCCGGATGTGGTCGCGGAGACGGTCCGCCTCGCTGCCGGCGTCGGTCTGGTGGGGTGCTCGATCGAGGATGCCACCGGCGACCCCAACCGGCCGCTCTACGACATCGACATCGCGACCAAGCGGATCGAGGCGGCCGTTGCCGCTGCCCGCTCGCTTCCGTTCCCGTTCACCCTGACCGCCCGCGCCGAGAACTACGTCCGCGGCAACCCCAACCTTGACGACACGATCGCGCGATTGCGCGCGTTCGAGGCGGCCGGCGCTGATGTACTCTTTGCTCCCGGCCTCCCTGACCTTGAGTCGGTGCGTGCCGTCTGCGCAGCTGTATCGCGGCCGTTCAACTTCATGGCCGGTGCCCGCGGCCGGTCCTTTACCGTGGCCGAGCTCGCCGCCGCGGGCGTCCGCAGGATCAGCCTCGCCGGATCGCTCTACCGTGCCGCCATGAGCGGACTGCTCGCCGCTGCCCGCGAGGTGAAGGACCGCGGCACCTTCGACTACCTCGACCACGCCGTGACAACTCCGGAGGTGTACGAGTTCATGCGCGCCTGACGTTTGGCCCTCGGCGGCGGGTTTGCCGCCGCAGATATCCGGCTCTGGACGCTTCCGGAGAGTGATGCAGCTTCCCACGTCGGAGCGGTTGGATGACAGCCTCGCCGACGTGCGGCTCTTTGCCACCAATGATCGGATGAACCCGTCGAGCGTGACAGCGTCGGTGAGGGACCAGGCGTCGGGCTTGGGGAGCGTGCGGTAACGGCGCCGTCCGCCCGGGTGCCAAAGACGGGCGTTTGTGAGACGATCGCGGCCATGGCCCGGCGCGGACGCGGTGCCGGCCGGTGCTATACTCTCACCGCCCAGGCAGAGGGCATCCGGATGGAGCGTGTGACGCGATGGTCAGCGAGCCGGCTCAGCCCGCCCCCGTTACCGTCCTTCGGGCACCCCCGCTGCGCCTGCACAACCTGTCCGTGCCGCCGGACGCACTGATCGGGCGGGAGGGGGATCTGGTAGCGGCGCGGGCCCTCATCGCGCGTCCTGACGTCCGCCTGGTCACCTTCACCGGCACCGGGGGCACCGGCAAGACCCGGCTGGCGCTGGCACTCGCCGCCGACCTGGCCGCTACGTTCGAGGAGGGCGTGTGCTTCGTGCCGCTGGCCGCCGTCACCGACCCTGGCCTCGTCGCCCGCGCCATCGCCCAGGCGCTCGACGTGCGCGAGAGCCAGCGGGTGCCGTTGGTGGAGGCGCTGACCGCCGCGCTGCAGTCCCGCCATCTCTTGTTGGTGCTCGACAACTTCGAGCAGGTGATCGATGCGGCCCCGCTGGCGGCCGATCTGCTGGCCAACTGCCCCGACCTCAAGGTGCTCGTGACCAGCCGTGCCCCCCTGCGCGTGCGCGGCGAGCACGAGTTTCCGACGCCGCCGCTGGGCGTGCCCCACGCGGAGCGAACCGCAACCGTTGAGACGTTGAGCGAGAGTGCGTCGGTACGGCTGTTCGTGGCGCGGGCACGGGCGGCGCGCCCGGATTTCGCCCTCACCGACGAGAACGCCGTGGCGGTGGCCGAGGTGTGCCGGCAGCTGGACGGGCTGCCGTTGGCGCTGGAGCTGGCGGCGGCGCGGGTGAAAGTGCTCACTCCCCAAGCGATGGTGCCGCGCCTGGAGCGCCGCCTGACCCTGCTCACCGGCGGCGGCCGCGACCTGCCCGCCCGCCAACAGACCCTGCGCGCCACGCTGGACTGGAGCTACAACCTGCTCGCGGAGCGGGAACGGGTCGTCCTGCGGCGGCTGTCCGTTTTTGCGGGCGGCTGGGCGCTGGCCACGGCGGAGGCGGTGTGCGCGGGGGACGGCATCGAGGGGGCCGATGTTCTGGACGGGCTCGCCGCTCTCGTCGATCACTCGCTCGCCGTAGCGGAGGAGCGGGACGGCGAGGCGCGCTATCGGATGCTGGAAACCGTGCGCGCGTACGCCGCGAAGCGCCTGGCGGAGAGCGGCGAAGGCGAGCGCGTGCGTGAGCGACACGCCGCCGCGTTCCTCGAGTTCGCCGAGACCGCCGACGACTGGAGCTCTCCTCGGGGGCGCGAGTTGTGGCGGCGTCTGACGGCGGAGTACGACAATATCCGGGCCGCGCTTACCTGGTGTGGCGCCGTGGGCCGGGACGGCTGGGGGCTGCGGCTCGCCGCCGCCCTGTACTTCTCCTGGCTCACGAACGGGCTCTTCGCCGAAGGACGAGGCTGGCTGGACGACGCGCTGGCACGCGCCACCGCTGCCAATGCGGATGAGCGGGCCGCGGCGGCGCGTCCATTGGCGCTCTGTGGGGTGGGCGCGCTGGCCAGCCTGCTGTTGGATTACCACGCGGCGCGCGCCGCGCTCGAGGCCGCGCTGCCGCTGGCAGAGGCGCTCCCGCCGGGTGCGGCGCCCTCCGCCGGCCGTTCGATCGCCATGACGTGCTTCTTTCTGGGCGTCGTGGAGTTCGACGTGGGCGACAGCGCCCGTGCCCGTGCGTTGTTCGCCCGCAGTGTCGCCGTCGCCCGTGAGGGCCGCCACCACTGGTGGCACGCCACGGTGCTGGCCTACCTGGGCGACGCGACCCTCGACACGGACCCGGCGGCCGCCCGCTCGCTCTACGAGGAGAACCTGGCGCTGTGCCGGGCGTGGGGCGTTCCGGATATGTCGACCTTCGCCCTGGAGGGCCTTTCCCGCCTGGCGCTGGCAGAGGGCGATCTGGACGTTGCCTGCGCCCGTGCCGAAGAAGCCCTCGCGATCCGCCGGTCGGTCGGCGGCCGGCCGAGCCTGGAGATGTCAATCGCCACGCTCGCCGAGGCGCTGACCTGCGCCGGCCAGCACGAGCGCGCGGTGGCGCTCGCCGAGGAGTGCCTGGCGGTCAGCCGGTCGGTCAGCGACACGGAAACCGCGGCCCGGGCGCTGGTGCTGCTCGGCCACGCGGCGCGGGCGCGCGGCGATGCCGTCACCGCCGTGGCATGGTTTGCGGAGAGCCTGCGCCGGGCGGTCGAGACCGGCCACCCCCGGCGACTGGCGGCGGCGCTGACGAGTTTGGCAGAGACCGCGATCTCGGTGGGCGATCCCGAACGGGGGGTCAGCCTGCTTGGCGCCGCTGCAGCCCTTCTGGACGCCCACGGTGCACGCCTCGACCCGGCGGACCAGCGGCATTGCAACCGGGCTGCGGCCGCCGCCCGCGGCGCGCTCGGCGACGGCGCCTTCGACCGCGCCCTGGCGGCCGGTCGCGCCGTCACGCCGGAGGCCGCCGTCGCCGGGGCGCTGGCCCTGGAGGCGGACCTGCCGCCATCGACCGACGGGATTCGCAATGATGCGTCGCGGGCGGTGGGTTTGCCCGGTGGACTGACGGCGCGCGAGGTCGAGGTCGTGCGCCTGATCGCCGCCGGCCGGAGCAACGCCGACATCGCGGATGAGTTGGTGCTCAGCATCCGCACGGTAGAGCGCCATATCTCCACCATCTACGGCAAGCTCGGTGTCCACGGCGGCGCGGCGCGTGCTGTCGTCGTCAACTACGCCCTCACACATCACCTCCGCGACGCCTAACCCCCAACGTACCCCCTCCCCTGCTCCGATGCGCAGCCCTTGCACCTCGATCGACACGTAGAACCCGCGCGTGGCTAATTACGTGTGCCCCATCGATGACTTGCGTGCCGGCACGGACGGACGCCGAGTGTTGGTCCCTCATCCTCTGTCTTGCCGGGTGATTCGCCGGATGCGGGCGGCTCACCTACCCGCACCCGGCGGACCTCGGTCATCCGACCGAGCAACCGGCAGAGACGGAGGAGAAACAATCATGGACACGCGACTCATGGAGCAGCCGGAGCAGACTGAATGCACGGCGACTGGGCCCGGCGTGTGGACGATCGCCGGCCTGTTGCTCGCCCTGGTTCTGCTGGCCGGCATCGGGATCCAACGCTTCCTCCAGGATCGTGACGGTTACAAGCCGGCGGTTCCGCCGGTTATGGCCATGTCCGTACCGCGGATGGCAACGGCCGGAGCGGTGGAAGTCCTGACGGTTTACGTGGTGGGCTCGGAGGAGCACGCGGCCTCCGTGCAAGTGGCCCAGGAGGAGGCGAACAGCATCCGCCACGCGGAGGGTGAGCCGCCACTGCGGTATGTCGTGGTCGTCGTGAGTCCGGCCAATGCGGAAGCGGTGTTGGCGGCGATCTGGGACGATGCTCGGATGGAGGGGGCCGACGGAATTTCCCTGCAGGTAGTCGACCTTCGTGTGGCCTCGTAGCCAGCCCTGATCCACTCCTCGAACATCGCCTCCGTATGGAGTGCCGTTCGTCTATTGACTGTTCGCACATGTGTTCCATAGGCTGCCTCGGTGGACCTAGGCCATTGCCTCGTGCCGGTAGCATCCGTCTTGGTTCGATGCCGTGAGCCGAGCAACAGAGAGACAGAGGAAAGACAACCGAGCAAAACAATCTACCCAATGGGCTGCCGGCGAATCTACGCTGAGGAAACAACCAGTGCAGACAGATTCGAAAGCGCAATCCGGAAAGAATTCAAACTTAATCAAACCTCGGCCCGGTCGATTCCGGCCCCACGGCCGTCGCCCGACCATACTTGACATCAGTCTACGCGCCCGGTACGTTAGCACTCAGGCAGTAAGAGTGCTAACACAATCCAAGACCGGAGGATAGCGGACCATGCCGAAGCAGCTCCTCTTCGACGAGGAAGCGCGTCACGCCCTCAAGCGTGGCATCGATGCGCTGGCAGATGCGGTCAAGATCACGCTCGGCCCCAAGGGGCGCAACGTGGTCCTCGACAAGAAATTCGGTGCCCCGACCATCACCAATGACGGCGTCACGATCGCGAAGGACATCGAGCTTGATGACCCCTTCGAGAACATCGGCGCCCAGCTCGCCAAGGAAGTCGCCTCCAAGACCAACGACATCGCCGGCGACGGTACCACCACCGCTACCGTCCTCGCCCAGGCGATCGTCCACGAGGGTCTGAAGAACGTTGCCGCCGGCGCCAACCCGATGGCGATCAAGCGCGGCCTCGAGTCGGCCTCCGACACGATCGCCACCGCGATCAAGGACAGCGCCATTCCGGTCACCACCCGCGAGCAGATGGCGCAGGTCGCCGCGATCTCCGCCGCCGATCCCGCGATCGGCGACCTGATCGGCGAGGTGATGGAGAAGGTCGGCAAGGACGGTGTCGTCACCGTCGAAGAGTCCAAGGGCATCAACACCGAGACGGAGTACGTCGAGGGTATGTCCTTCGACCGCGGGTACATCTCCCCCTACTTCGTCTCCAACCCCGAGCGGATGGAGGCCGTGATCGAGGAGCCGTACATCCTCATCACTGACAAGAAGATCTCCGCCGTCAATGACATCCTGCCGATGCTCGAGCGGGTGCTGCAGCAGACGAAGTCGCTCGTGATCATCGCCGACGATGTCGACGGCGAGGCCCTGGCGACGCTCGCCGTCAACAAGCTGCGCGGCACGATCAACGTCCTCGCCGTCAAGGCGCCCGGCTTCGGCGACCGCCGCAAGGACAACCTCGGCGACATCGCCGTCCTCACCGGCGGCCAGGTGATCTCCGATGAGCTCGGCCGCAAGCTCGACAGCGTCCAGCTGACCGACCTCGGCCGCGCCCGCCGCGTCATCTCCACCAAGGAAGAGACGACGATCGTCGAGGGCAAGGGCGATGCCAAGGCGGTCGAGGCGCGCATCGGCCAGGTCAAGGGTCAGATGGAAGAGTCCAAGTCCGATTGGGATCGCGAGAAGGCGCAGGAGCGCCTCGGCAAGCTCGCCGGTTCGGTCGCCGTGATCAAGGTCGGCGCTGCCACCGAGGTCGAGCTGAAGGAAAAGAAGCACCGCGTCGAGGACGCCCTCAGCGCCACCCGCGCCGCGGTGGAGGAGGGGATCGTCGCCGGCGGTGGTGTCGCCTTCATTAAGGTGCTGCCGAAGCTCGAAGAGGTCAAGCTGGACGGCGATGAGTACACCGGCGTGACGATCCTGCGCCGCGCGCTCGAAGAGCCGATGCGCCGCATCGCCGTCAACGCCGGCCAGGACGGCTCCGTCATCGTTCAGGAGGTCAAGGCCGGCGACAGCTCCGACAAGAACTACGGCTACGATGCCCTGCGCGGTGAGTTCGGCGACATGGTCTCCAAGGGGATCATCGATCCGGCGAAGGTGACCCGCTCCGCTTTGGAGAACGCGGTCAGCATCGCCGGCATGGTGCTCACCACCAACTGCCTCGTCACCGACATGCCGGAGAAGGCAGCCGGCGGCGCCCCCGCCGCGCCGCCGATGTATTAGCAAGTCCGTTCCAGGTTCCGGGTTCCACGCTCCAGGTCACGCAAACCGCACGTGGAACCTGGAGCGAGGAACCTGGAACCCAACACCGCACCCGGAGGGTGCCATGTACGGTGAGAATGGTCAGCTCGTCGATGTCGCCGCTGTCGGCGAGGCGATCGATCGGTCGGATGTCCTCACGATTGGATTCCACTCCTTTCCGGAGCGCCTGATCGTCGACAGCCGCCGCAGCGAGGCAGTCGGGCCGATGGTGCGTGTCGTTGAACCGGTCGGCGGTGTCGAGGAGCGGATGTTCTGGCTCGGCCGCAACCGTCCGCAATTCGGGCTGCCGGAGCAGTTCACCTTCTTCGTCTGGCCGCACAGCATCGATCTGTTCGAGAGCCTGGGCCTGAACTCGACGCTGCTCGCACACGTGGGGGACGATGGCATGGCCCAGACCGCCGTCGCCTTCGATGAGCTTCGTCGCCTCGAACGAGCCTCACGCCGCTCATCGATCGACGGAGATCAGTGGCGAACGCTGTGGGACTCGCAGGGTACGAGACACGGCCGCTGACCATCGTGGCACCGTTGTGAGCGCGGCCGGCACCTGTTGGGATGCCGGTCGCGCTGTCTCCAGCGATTTCGTCTGCCCGTGCTACGATAGCGTGGTCAATGCCGGCGCGGGCAGTGCTGAGGTCCACGCCGGCTCTTGATCCATGACCACAGACCGACGGGATGCCACTGCCATGAACCCACGACGCACGGCGACCGAACTCGACCACCTCCACGAGCACATCGAACGGATCTGGGAGCGGCTGACGCAGGGCGGTCCGGCGATCCCAGGCTTTTGCCCGCCCGGGCTGGAGCCGCCCGCCGATGTGCTGGTCACGCCGGAGGAGATCATCGTCCGCGTGGAGATCGCCGGACTGCGCGGGAGCGAGCTGGATGTTGAGGTCGCCGGCAGCCGGCTGACGCTACGCGGCACGAAGCAAGAACCGCCGCGGCCACCACAGGCGGAGTACGCCCAGATGGAGATCATGGGTGGGACGTTCGAGCGGTCACTGACGCTGCCGGCGGGGGTGAATCCGGAGGCGGCGAGCGTCGAGTACAGCAATGGGTATCTCACGATTCGCCTGCCGCGGGAGCGCACCCTGCCGGACCGACACATCCGCGTCCCGGTGCGGCGCATCTAGAGCACAACTCGGCGCGAGCGGATGCGACGGCCTGTAGGAGGACTTCCAAGGCATCGCCTCCGTATCTCCGCAAACAGGGAGCATGCCGATGCCACGAAGGACTCGAAAGACGGCCGCCGCCCGGACCATGCCGGATGAAGGGAACGACCTGCGACTGATGGGTAGGGACGAAGCGAACCAGTCCAACGACTCGGACCAACCGGAAAAACCGGAAGAACCCGGCGATCCCACGCCGCCGGAGCCGGCCGGGGAGGCGGCAGCCACCACATCCACGACACCCGAGATCGCCGCCGCAATTCCGGCGACGCCCTTGGACGCGCCCGTCCCCGAGATCCCGGAGACCGTGCCCGCGATCACCTCCGGCGGCAGTGTCCTCTATCCCGCGATCGTCGTGCCGTACGTCTCCGTCGAGCCGCATGATGTCGAGGCGATTAACGCCGCCGTCGGGTCGGAGTCCCGCGCCGTCGCGATCTTCCCCCAGCAGCTCGACCAGGACGAGAGTCCGACCGGCGCGCTCCGGCCGATGGGGACGGTAGCGACAGTCCTGCGAATGGCACGCGGCGCCTCCGGCGGCGTCCAGGCGATCATCCAGGGGCTGCAGCGCGTGCGTCTGCTCGAAATCATGAGCGAGACACCGTACTACCAGATCCGGATCGAGCCGGTGCAGGATCGGGTGGAGCCGACCCCCGAACTGGAGGCGCTGCTTCGCAACGTGCTGCAGCTGGTCCAGCGCGTGATCGCGCTCAACGAGGGCGTGCCGAACGAGCTGGCGATGGCGATCGCCAACATCAACAACCCCGGCAATCTCGCCGACTTCATCGCCGCGAATCTGCCGTTCAAGGCGGAGGACCGCTATCGCGTGCTCGAACAGCTGGACGTGACGGAGCGGCTGCGGCTGATCAACGACCTGCTCACGCGGGAGGTCGAGGTGCTGGAGATCAGCCAGCAGATCCGCGGTCAGGTCCAGGGGGAGATGGACAAGCGGCAGCGCGAGTTCATCCTGCGCGAGCAACTCCAGGCGATCCAGAAGGAGCTGGGCGAGGAGGAGCAGCCGGAGCTGGCCGAGCTGCGCCGGCGTCTCGACGAGGCGAACCTGCCGGAGGTGGCGCGGAAGGAGGCAGACCGGGAGCTGGAGCGGCTGCAGATGATTCCGCAGGCGTCGCCGGAATACGGGATGACCCGCACCTACCTGGAATGGATCGCCGACCTGCCGTGGAGCACGAGCACCGAGGAGGCGATCGACATCGCCCGTGCCGAGGAGATCCTGAACGAGGACCACTACGGGCTGGAAAAGGTGAAGCAGCGGATCCTCGATTACCTGGCGGTGCGGAAGCTGCGGAACGACACGCGCGGGCCGATCCTCTGCTTCGTCGGTCCGCCGGGGGTGGGCAAGACGAGTCTCGGGCAGTCGATCGCGCGGGCGGTCGGACGGAACTTCGTCCGGCTGAGCCTGGGCGGCGTGCGCGACGAGGCGGAGATCCGCGGCTTCCGCCGGACCTACGTCGGGGCGATGCCGGGACGCTTCATTCAGGAGCTGCGGCGGGCGGGGAGCAACAACCCGGTGATGATGCTGGACGAGATCGACAAGATGTCGTCGGACTTCCGCGGCGACCCGTCGGCGGCGTTGCTGGAGGTGCTCGATCCGGCGCAGAACTCGACCTTCCGCGACACCTACCTGGATATCCCGTTCGACCTGTCGAAGGTGCTGTTCATCACGACGGCGAACCAGCTCGATCCGATCCCGGCGCCGCTGCGCGACCGGATGGAGATCATTGAGATCCCCGGTTATATCGAGCGGGAGAAGGTGGAGATCGCGCGGCGGTATCTGTTGCCGCGTCAGCTACGGGAGAACGGGCTGGAGCCGGGACAGGTGCGGATCGACGACGAGGCGATCGGGGCGCTGATCCGGGGCTACACGCGCGAGGCGGGGGTGCGCAACCTGGAGCGGCAGCTCGGGCAGATCTGTCGCCGGGTGGCGCGCGAGGTGGCGCGGGAGCCGGACTACGTCCGCGAGGTGAAGGCGGAGGACCTGCCCGAGCTGCTCGGGCGGCGGCCGCTGCCGGAGGAGCTCGTCTCGGAACGGGACGAGATCGGCGTGGCGACGGGGATGGCGGCGACGATGGTCGGCGGCGACGTGCTCTTCATCGAGGCGACGGCGGTGCCCGGTCACGGCAAGTTCACGGTGACGGGGCAGCTCGGTGACGTGATGAAGGAGTCGTCACAGGCGGCGTACACCTATGCGCGGATGCGGGCGCCGGACTTCGGCATCGACAAGAAGTACTTCGACGAGAACGACCTGCACATCCATGTTCCCGCCGGAGCGATTCCGAAGGACGGACCGTCGGCGGGAGTGACGATGGCGACGGCGCTGGTCTCGGCGATCACGCGGCGACCGATCCGCAAGGACGTGTCGATGACGGGAGAGATCACGCTGCGGGGCAAGGTGCTGCCGGTGGGCGGGATCAAAGAGAAGGTGCTGGCGGCACACCGGGCGGGGGTGCGAACGGTGGTGCTGCCGGAGGACAACGCCCGCGACCTGGACGATGTGCCGGAGGATGTGCGCGCCGGCCTGAAGTTTGTGCTGGCGGAGCACGTCGACGATGTGCTGAACACGGCGTTGCACCCGGAGGTCCGCAAGGAGCCGGATCGGCTGGCGCCGGAGCTGAAGAACGGCGCGACGAGGGGGACGGGGTCGCGGCGGGCGGCGGTGCGGCGCGCGAACGAAGGGGCGAAGGCGGCGCGGGGGCGATCCCAGTGAGCCCACACGGTTGAGTCCGGAGAGGATGCCATGCGGGTGACCGAGCAGGCATATCGTGAACTGGCGCTCGGCGACGATGACCGTCAGTGGGAACTGCATGACGGTGAGCTGGTGGAGAAGCCGGCGATGGCCTACGCGCACAACGAGATCATGTTCGAGCTGGGCCATCTCCTGCGATCGCAGCTCGGACGTGAGCGGTACCGGGTGCGTGTGAACGCGGGGCGGGTGCGGCGCTCGGCGCGGAACTATTACATCCCGGATGTGTTCGTCCTCCCGATCGATCTGACGCTGCCGTATCGCGAGTTGCCGAGCACGCTGGAGGCGTACGATGCGCCGCTGCCACTGGTGGTGGAGGCATGGTCGCCTTCGACCGGCGCATACGATGTCGAGGAGAAGCTTCGGGAGTACCAGCGGCGGGGCGATCTGGAGATCTGGCGGATTCATCCGTACGAGCGGACGCTGACGGCGTGGGTGCGGCACGCGGATGGGAGCTACTCCGAGACGGTGTATCGCGGCGGCGTGGTGCGACCGGCGGCGCTGGCCGGGGTGGCGATCGACCTCGATGGGCTGTGGGAGACCTAACCCCCCGACCCCCTTCCCTCGCAGGGAAGGGGGAGCCTCGACACTTTCGTTGGTGATCTTCCGGCTCATTGTGGTGCAACTCCTTCCGGTTGAGGAAGGGGCGAGTCGGGCTGGGTTGTGCGCTGGTGATCTGAAGCACCGCAGTGGTTGGTTGTGGTTGAATTTTTTCTCGATGCGCGTGGTGAATCTGGATTGGTTGGTTGTTTTGGTGCGGCAGGTTTGGGGGAAGGGGTTGTCGATGGGTTGATTTCGGGGTTGTTTTTCGTGCTCGTGCCGTCGAGGAGGGCGGTGAAGGTAGTGGGGGAGAGGGAGGCGGCGGCGGAGCGATCGAGGGCGTCGAAGACGAAGGGGAGGATGCGCTCGATGTTGCGGGCGTAGGCGCGGTCTTTGGCGACGCTTTCGGTTTCGGGAGTGATGAGGCCGGCGGCGCGACCGCGCTCGCGGGTGACGTGGACGGCGATGTCGCCGAGGAGGCGGGTGACGGCGGGGAGGTCGATGTCGCGCTCGGTGATGAGGGGCGGCGGTGGGAGGGGCGTGCCAGACTCGACGGCGGCGACGCAGTCGGCGCGGTAGCGGGCGAGGCGGGCGAGGGCGAGGAGGTTGGCGGCGTGGCGCTCGGCGATGCGCTGCTCGCGGGTGATGAGGCGACGGGCGGCACCGGCAGCGACCGGCTGCGGTGGAAGGGCGTCGCGAAATCGGGAGTAGCGGCCGTGTTTGAAGGGGTTGCGGTTGCCCTTGGGAGTGCCGCCGCCGTGGTTCGTGTGGGTGATGAGGAGGTTGCCGCCGCCCAACTCCTTGGGAATATTGCACACGCAGCCAGCCGCCTACGTCGTCGGCATTGATCAGCGCGATACGGGTATGTAGAGGATGCTCTCCCAGGTGTGTGTCCTGTCGCCTCCTAACGTCCAGTGCGAGACGGACCCGGCGATGCTGGAGGCGGCAATGGAGCCATGCCACGATCGACTGAGACGCCTGACCACCGGCGGTCAGGGTCCACTGCACACGGAGAGACAACGATGGAACGGGTCGTTTCACGCGACGGCACGATGATTTCATTCGAGCGTACCGGTGAGGGGCCACCCCTGGTGCTGGTTCATGGTGGGTTCAGCGACCACATGACGAATTGGGCTTCGGTGAAGCCGTTGCTTCAAGCCGACTTTCGAGTGACGGCACTTGCCCGACGGGGTCGGGGTGAGACGGACCGCACCGATGGCCACAGCCTTGCGGACGAGGCGGCTGATGTGGCGGCCGTGATCGAGGCTGAGGAGACACCGGTCCTCTTGCTCGGCCATTCCTATGGCGCGCTGTGCGCGCTCGATGCCGCCGCGCTTGTACCCGATCGCATCGCCAAACTTGTGCTCTACGAACCGCCCTGGCCCAACGCTCTGTCTGACGAGCTCGTGACCAGGATGGAGGGACTTGGCTCGCGCCGTGAGTGGGATGCACTCGTCGAGGTGTTCTTGATCGACGGGCTGCAGGTGCCGCCGGATGACGTAGCGGCGCTCCGCCGCTCGGCGGAATGGTCGATGTGGACCGACGACGCGGAAGCGTCGCTGGGCGACATGCGCGCGCTCGTCCGGCACACGGTCGTGCCGGAGCGGTACCGGACGCTGACGATGCCGGCCTTGTTGCTGGCCGGCACGGAGAGCCCGCGCGACCTCTATCTTACCGACGCCCTCCTCGCGAATTTGCCGAACGCACGCGCGGTCGATCTCGACGGACAGGCGCACGAAGGTATGACGACGGCGCCGGACCAGTTTGTCGACGCCATTGCTCCCTTTCTCCTGGCCGGGGAAGGTGGTGGCCACTTGGCCGAACTTCAGCGCCGTTCGATGTAGCATCCTCTTCTGCAGACGATCGGCGCGGGTGGCGACGTCACGCGCCCGCGCGACCCGCGACGCACCCGTCGCGAGGTACGTGACGCGGCGAGGGATGGGACGCCGGAGCGATGCGGAGATCTGAGATGGCGCCGGACTCCGCATCGACGGCACGACGGTGCGGCAGGCATCGCTCGTGCAGGACGAGGGTGAGGAGCCTCCTTGAAAGGTGCAACGCACCTATTGTCCGGTCTCGGCGTGAGCGGTGATGCGGTAGGCGGGGTCGGCGAGCACGGTTTGCTGCAACTTGTCCAGCGCGAGCAACGTCAGCAGATTACGCATGTTGTAGCCGTAGCGGAGGCATTCCGGGCTGAGCGAGCCGGCCCCGGCCGGGCAGACGCTCGGGTGGATACCATCGGCGCTCAACCCGGCATTGGGCAATCCGGCCATCGCCGCGCCGTATTCCATCAGCGGCACTTGATGCACGGCGGCCATGGCCCGAATCGCGGCGTTGAACGTCGGTACGCGTTCCCCGTACCGCGTCTGGTCCTGTCGCGCCGGGATCGTGCTGAGGATCGGCAGGACGTGGCGCTGCTCAAGCTCCTGCAGCAGTGTGTTCAGGTGCTCCTCGAACGCCTCAACCGTGGTCAGTGTCAGGTCGTTCGTACCGAACATGACGACCGCGATGCCCGGCCGAATGCTCTCTAGCTCCCGGACGAGGGCGCTCACATCGCCGCCGGTGAGCAGATCGGTGACGTACCAGCGGTCATCCGAACCGAGGCTGCGTCGAGCCGGTGAAGGCACGAGCGGCGTGCTGCCGGCGATCGTCGGGACGGCGAGGCCATCTGGCACCAGCGTTCGGCTGAAGAAGCGCAGCGTGCCCGCCAGTCCGGCATAAGGGCTGTTGAGGATCGTATCGACCGTCACCTGGGTAAGGTACGAAGGCGAGGAGGTGATGCTGTCGCCAAGCTTTGCCATCACATCCAGGCGCTGGCCCGCCGCGAGCGCGGCGGCGGCGCGCTGCCTCATCGCCGCCCGGGATCGATCGTCGAAGCCGGACAGCCACCGATTTGGCGCGGTTGACGTGCCCTCGGCGGTTCGGCCCAGGATGACCGATGCATCGAACGAGGTCGGTGAGGTCGATCGCGGTGACCCCAGCTCAACGGCGCCAAACCGTGGGGGAGCGTCCGCTTCCAAGAGCACGGCATCGTGGGCCGCCGCCGCCGCGCGGATCTCGGCGTTGTATTCGAGAATACGGCGCAGCCTCCGCGCCTCGGTCAATCGGTCCGCGGCCTCGGCCGGCGTGGAGAACTCCACCGGAATCGTGCTGACCACCACCGGCCCGCGCCGCCGCAGCGTGAAGAGGAGCGCATCGACCAATGTGCTATAGCGTTGTGTGGACAGGGGCGCCGGCTGCTCGGCATCGGCTCGTCCGGGCGTGAGGACGATCGGGGCATCCCACTCCAGCGGTAGCCGCGGCAGTTGCTGCGTCACGACCGATTCGAGGCCGGCGCCAGCAACGGCCAGCGAGAGCACGTCCGCGCTTGTCACATCGCCGGGAGCGACCAGCGCGCGCGCGATGACATCGGACGCTGGTGTCGATCGATCGTCGCCGAGAACGGCCCACCGTGGCGACGCCGGGCTATGGGCTACATCATCGTCAAACGATGCGCATCCGGCGATCAGCACGAGCAGAAGGGCGCCCAGGAGCATCCGGATGACCGGTGACACGGGCAACGACATCCGCAACTCCATGGCGCCGGACGGTGATGCAGGCACCCATCCGCGTTATGGTAAGAGTACAGTACAGAACCTGACCGTAGAGAGGTAGTCGATCACGTCGACGAGTGACGCCGGCTCCGATGAATCCGCCGGCGGTGCCGTCATCGTACGGTTGAGAAATGCGGTTCGGCTGAGCACGCGGGAATGGCCGGGCTGTTATAATCGGTCATACGTTCGCGGATGATTCGGGTGTACGCGGGCGCGGTCGGTCGCGGTTCCAGGTCCCAACGACCGGCCAGGACGAGTACACAAAGAAAAACACGGAACGAAGAACCTGGGACGTCACAACAGGAGCGCGTGCGTGGAAGATCCGCGGTCGGTAGCATTACGCATCATTGAGAACGTCGAACAGGTGATTGTCGGCAAGCAAGACGAATTACGATTGACGATCACGGCACTGCTCTGCGGCGGTCACGTGCTGATCGAGGATGTGCCCGGCGTCGGCAAGACGATGCTCGCCAGGGCGATCGCCCGCTCCAGCGGCTGCTCGTTCCGCCGCATCCAGTTCACCCCGGACCTCTTGCCGTCCGATGTCACCGGCGTGTCGATCTACAACCAGAAGACCGGCGACTTCGAGTTCCGGGAAGGGCCGATCATCGCGCAGGTCGTGCTCGCGGACGAGATCAACCGCGCCACGCCGAAGACGCAGTCGGCACTGCTCGAGGCGATGGAGGAGCGGCAGATCACGGTCGATGGTGTCACCCACATCATGCCGCGGCCGTTCATCGTGATGGCGACGCAGAACCCGATCGAGTATGAGGGCACGTTCCCGTTGCCGGAAGCGCAGCTCGATCGCTTCATGCTCCGCGTCCATCTCGGCTATCCGAGCGCCACCGACGAAGTGATCATCATGGACCGCCAGCAGCACCGTCATCCGGTCGACGAAATCCAGCAGATGACGGACGCGCAGGAAATCCTTCGCGTGCAGGAAGCGGTGAAGGCGATCTACGTCGACCCGCTGATCAAGCAGTACATCGTGCAGTTGGTCGATGCGACACGAAAGCACGAGTCAGCCTACCTCGGCGCTTCGCCGCGCGGGTCGCTCGCCCTCTATCGCACGTCGCAGGCGTTCGCGTTGCTCGAAGGGCGGGACTTTGTCATTCCAGACGATATCAAGGCACTCGCTTATGCCACCCTGGGCCATCGCATCATCGTCTCGCCCGCCGCACGGGTGAAGGGCGTGACCGCCGCCGATATCATGACCGACTGCTCCACGCGCGTCCCGGTTCCCGGCGCGCGGGCACGCGGCGCGTTCAGCGCGTCCTAGCTCAAAACGGACGGCCGATGTCGTCCACGAGGGTATGACGTTGACGACTGGAGCGAAGGCCGAACGCGGCGCCTGCCGAACCGAAAATCGAGGCCGCCCATGAGGCTGATCCGCCTGATCAACCGCAACCGCCAACTCACGCTGCTGATCGTCATCCTCGTCCTCTCATGGGCCTTGGCGTTTGCCACCGGATTCTGGCTGCTCTTTCGCGTCGTCTATGTCCTCGCGATTGCCGTGCCGCTCGCCTGGCTCTGGGCGCGGTTTAACGTCAGCGGGCTGGAGGTGACGGTCCAGCGTCTGATCGACCGGGCACAGGTCGGTCAGAAAGCGGAAGAGCGGATCATCGTCCGCAATCCGTCGTGGTTTCCGCGAATCTGGCTCGAGGTCGACGATCCTTCGGACTTGCCGGGCGCGACACCGCGCCGGGTGATCACACTTGGGTCGCGCCGCCGCACGTCCTGGAAGACAGAGACACCACTCACGCGGCGCGGTGTCTACCAGGTAGGTCCGGTGACGGTCACCAGTTCCGATCCGTTCGGCGTTTTCAAGGTATCGAAAACCTACGGCGGGCGCGGCTCGATCATCGTCTATCCTCCGTTCATCGATCTGCCCAACTTCACCGTGCCGCCGGCCAGTCTTCCCGGTGAAGGGCGCTTCCGCAAGCGCACGCACTACGTCACACCGAACGCGTCCGGGGTGCGCGAGTACGCCGCCGGTGACAGCTTCAATCGCATCCATTGGGGCAGCACCGCGCGGACGGGCAAGCTGATGGTCAAGATGTTCGAGCTGGACCCGGCCAGCGACATCTGGGTGATCCTCGACCTGTACGGCCGTGTCCAGGCTGGTTCAGGCGACGAGAGCACCGTCGAGTACGGCGTCAAGATCGGGGCCAGTGTGGCGCGCCACTTTCTCAATGCCAACCGGAACGTCGGCTATATGGCCTTCGGCAACCGGCTCGACGTGATCGAAGTCGAACGTGGCGGCCAGCAGATGACGCGCATCCTTGAGTCGCTGGCGATGGCAACCGGCACCGGTGATGTGCCAATTGCCAACCTGCTCGCGGTCGAGGGCAAACGCTTCGGCCGGCACACGACCGTCGTGCTGGTCACACCCTCCACCGACGAAGAATGGATCACAAGCCTGCTCATGCTGACGCAGCGCGGCGTGAAGGTGGCGGTGGTCCTGATCGAGGCGAGCACCTTCGGCGCGAGCACCAACTCGCTGATGGTGGTCGGCCAACTTACTGCCGCCGACATCTGGACGTATCTTGTCAAGCAAGGGGACAATTTATCCACAACGCTGACGCCCACCGGGGATGGGCTGTCGATCGAGGCGGCGCAGGGTCGAGGAGGAGGAGAATGAGCGGAGCACGTGATGACCAACGTCACTGAGTATTTCCGGTCCCCGCCCGTCACAGCCGAGCGGCGGGACTCTGGACCGGTGCCGCCGGCCTTGCGTTGGCTGCTCGACTGGGAGTCGTGGCTGACCCTGGCGCTGGTCATGGTTGTCTTCCTCAGCGTCGCCCGCTCGATTGACCAGGCCGCCTGGGTGCCGGAGATGCCCTCGATCATGGGCATCAGCTTCCTCGCGCTGCTCACCGGCTTTGTGCTCGCGAAGGTGCGCGCGCCGGATGCCGTGCTGCATCTGATTGCGCTGATCCTTGGTTTCTTTGTCGTCTATGCGCTCTCGCTCCGATTCATCGATGCAGCCGGGCCGCGAACGGGAACCGAGGAGTTGTGGGACCGCTGGGGTGCGTGGGTCGAAGTCGTTCGCACCGGCGGAATTTCGTCCGATACGATGCCGTTTGTCGCGATGGTGATGGCGATCGCCTGGATCGCCGGATACCTCTGCGCCTGGGCGATCTTCCGCTGGCACAACGTCTGGCTTGCTCTCGTACCGGCCGGCTTCGGCCTGCTGACCAACATCTCGTATCAACCCGGTCAACAGAGCATGCCGCTCGTGATCTTCCTGCTCGGCGCGATGCTGCTGGTGATGCGCGTCCACCTGATGTCAAAGGTGCGCGAGTGGCAGTCAACGGGCACGCCGTATCCGGAATTTCTGTCGTTGACGCTGCTCAACGTCACCTTCTGGGTTGCCGTCGGGGCGCTGATCCTTGCCTGGAGCGTGCCCAGCGCTCAGGAGGTTCCCGCACTGAAGAGCGCGTGGAACCGCGTCGCCGGACCTTTCTCGACCGAGTCAGATCTCTTCACCCGCCTCTTCTCAAACATCGACTCCAAGAAAGAGGTGCCCCTGCATAGCTTCGGCGACTCGCTGGTGCTCCAGGGGCGGGTTTCCCTCTCCAGCAAGATCGTGGCGCAGGCGGACTTTGGTGAAGGCAGCAACATGGGCCGGCCGATCCGCGCCGCCGTCTACGACGAGTACATCTCCGGCGGCTGGCGCGCCGGTTCTCGCGACGAGGTCAACCTTGGACCGCTGGAAGTCGTGCCGACGAACGCCGGCGACAAGGCCCAGTACCGCGACCGGCAGGACATCACGGTCAACATCGTCACCGAGTCCGGCACGCCCAGGCGGACGATGCTCGGCGTCGGCTCGCCGAGCACGGTCAGCCTGAACGCCAGGGCAGAGACTGCCAATACCGACACGATCGCCGACATTACCGCCCTGCGCTCTCGCTCGAACCTGGAGACGGGCGACATCTATGTGGCAACCAGCTCCGTCTCCGTCGCGTCGGAGGACAAGCTCCGAGCAGCGGGGACCGAATATCCGCAATACGTCCGCGACCGCTACCTTCAGCTTCCCTCGTCGCTGCCCCAGCGCGTGCGTGACCTGGCGATGAACCTGACCGAGAACCAGCCCACACCATTCGAGAAGGCCCAGGCGATCGAAGAATACCTGCGCACGTTTCCCGCGACCTTCGAGGTACGGCCGGTTCCACCGAATCAGGACGCGGTGGACTTCTTCCTGTTCGAAGAGCGGAAGGGATATTCCGATTATCAGGCGTCGGCGATGGTGGTGTTGCTTCGAGCCGTGGGCGTTCCGGCACGTCTGGCCGTCGGTTATCGCGTCGACGAGTTCGACCTCTCGGTCAACCGCTATCTCCTGCGCGAGTCGCATGCCTATGCCTGGCCGGAAGTCTATTTCCCAACGTATGGCTGGCAGGAGTTCGCGCCGTATGGCGAGGCGCCGGTGATCATCCTGCCCGCCACGAGTCCGGACTCCGGCGACGCGGCCATCAACGAGGAAGACCTGCTCCGCGGCTTCGGCGAACCGGATTTCGGCGAGATTCCGGAGGAATTCGGCACGTCGGGAACCTTCACCGCCCCGAAAGAGAACCCACTCAAAGCGTATCTGCCGCTCCTCTACGTGCTGCTTGGCATCGTGGCGGTTGCCGGCGTCGCCGGGCTGGGCGTGCGCTTCGCCTGGGAGCGAGGCCTCACCGGGCTGGACTATCCTTCGCGGCTCTGGGAAAAGACCGTGCGCCTGGCGACCTGGCTCAAGATCGGGCCGAAACCGTCACAGACACCGGCGGAATACGGCCGCACCATCCAGCGCACGCTACCCGGCACCGACGGCATCACCCAGGTGGTCGACAGCTACCAGCGCAGCCGCTACGGCGGCCGTGCCGACCTCACGACCCAGGAAGAGGAGCGCCTCGATTCTGCCTGGACCGGCCTGCGCAACCGGCTCTTGAAGAAGGTATTTCGGCTGAAGTGAGGCGCGGCCGGGGAGGGGACCGCACGTGGCCTTGAATCCATTCGACGACGACCGGTTCTACCCTCCGCGCAATTTCGCGAATCTGGAGCCGGAGTTCAGCGCGTACGCTTCCGCGCGCGTCGCCGTGCTCCCCGTTCCCTATGACTCGACGACGACGGCGCGGGCTGGAGCGCGCGAAGGCCCGATGGCAATCATCGATGCCTCCGCCGACATGGAGTTGTTCGACCTCGTGCTGGAGCGCGAGACGTTTCGCGCCGGCATCACCACGCTGCCGGAGGTCGCGCCCAATTCCGATAGCCCGGCGGCGATGATCCACCGGATTCAATCCGTGGTCGATGATCTGCTCGACGACCGCAAGTTCGTGGTCACGCTGGGGGGAGAGCATACGGTTGCGGTGGCGCCGGTGCGCGCGCATGCGGCCCGCTATGATAATCTCTCGGTCCTCGCCTTTGACGCCCACGCGGACATGCGGCCGGCATATCTCGATTCCGAGTACAACCACGCCTGCACGCTGCGCCGCTCCTTGGAGGCCGTCGGCGGTGTCCGGCAGGATGGCGGCCGTCCACGGCTGGTTCATGTCGGCCTGCGCAGCGCCGAGCGGGCAGAGTATGATTACCTGCGCGACCACAACATCCCGGTCTTTCCGGCCCATCGATTCCGGGAACTGGCGAATGGACCCGAGCAGGTTGCGGAACTCCTCACCGACAACGTCTATGTCACGATCGATATCGACTGCCTCGACTCGGCGATCATGCCCGCCGTCGGCACGCCCGAGCCGGGTGGTCTCACCTGGTGGGATGTGACGGCGGTCCTTACCGCCGTCACCCGTCGCCGCCGGATCGTCGGATTCGACATTACCGAGCTTGCCCCCGACTACGGCGTGCGGGCGAACGCGCAGTTGTGCGCCAAGCTTGCCTATCGCGCGCTCGGTCTTGCCCTGCGCGAGTAGGGCCGAATGAGCATGGTACGGTGAAGAAGCGATCCGTGCTCAAGGTAGCTTCCAACATGGGGGAGGTGCTGTCATGACGCGAGCCAAGGACCATCGCGACGTGCCGTCAGAGGGGATTGAGATTCGGCCTGGCATCTATCATCATCCGAGGTCTCCTGATGCGAGTCTGGAAACCCTGAATCGCCTTGCAGGCATCATCACGCTCACCGAGCCATTGCCACGCGATCTGCTCTATGCCTGGATGAACGACGAGGAAGAGGAAGACGGCGAGGATTGGATTGATCGTGCCGGCGAATGAGCGTTCGTTCTCCGACTCCTTGCCAGATTTGCTCTACCTCGATACCGACATAGCCATTGCATATCTTATCGACACCGAACCTCATCATGATCGGTGCCGGCATTTCATACGACGCATCGCCCAAGACAGCCGGATTACACTACTCACTTCTTCACTGACGTGGCTCGAATATACGAACGTCGTGATGAAGGCGGGCTTCCGTGGGCGACTTCCCGCAGGCTTGCAGCAACGATTTCAGCTTTCCCGATGGCAGGAGAGAACAGTACGGCGACAGTACCTCCAATCTCAGCTTGCAGCTTTCGAGGGACTTTTCGACCAGTTCTCTTGGTACGAAATCTCCCTCACGACCGCTGTCCGAGTTGATGGTCTACGTCTCGTAAGTACCTTCAACCTTCGCCCCTACGATGCCGTTCACGTTGCAAGTGCACGCACGCTCGAGTGCATGGACTTTGCATCATTCGACGAGGCGTTTCGACGGGTGGATGGTCTGATCCTTTGGAACGACCTGATCCACGCCGGCAAGCCGATCCGCGGTTAGCGCTCACCTGCACCTGCCCGCCGCCCTGCTATACTCGACTATCATGCGTACAATCAACGGACGCTCTGTCACCGAGGTCGACGTCGGCTGAGTCTAGACTCTCCGATCGCGCTGCCAGCATGCCGTCATCGACCTTGGCGCCGGTGACGGTCGCTTCGTGTTGAAGACCGCGGCAACCTGTCCCGGCTGGCTCATTGTTGGCATCGACGCGAACGCCGGATCGATGGCAGAGGCATCGCGTCGAGCCAGGCGTCCGCCAAAGCGCGGTGGGCTGCCGAACGCGCTCTTCGTAGTCGCCGCCGCCGAGTCCCTCCCTCCAGAGCTCGCCGGATTCGCGGACGCCGTTACCGTTTATTTTCCCTGGGGTTCGCTCCTCCGCGGTCTGCTGCTCGCCGACCCGGCGATCCTCGTCAATATTGCCCGCATCATGCGCCCCGGCGCCACGCTGACGGTGCTGCTTTCTGTCACCGAACACGACCGCATCGATGGCATCGTCGGTATCGACGAGCAGCGCGTCGCGGCGCTGGCTCCGGTCTATGCCGCGCACGGCCTCCGCCTGGAGGAATGTCAGCCGGCTACCGCAGATGACATCGCCCGCTCGCACTCGAGTTGGGCCAAGCGGCTTGGCGCCGGTCAATCGCGTCTGGTCTGGCGGCTTCAGTTCCGCCGATCTGAGCCGGAGGTCGAGTTGGCGGGGCATCGGGATTCAGCGGTTTTTCAGGGGAGGGAGCGCCAGATCTAGCTGATTCCCAGGCGACGTAGCTCACGATAACCTACGGGTTCGGTCCCGCCTCACTTAAAGCGTACCGCTCGGTGTCGTATAATCCGCCCGACCTTGCGCGGCCGGTGCGAGGAGTGTGCCGTGAGCTTTGCCTCGTATTTCGATTACTCGGGAGATGCCGCCACCACCGGGACGCAGCCCGATGACGCGGTGTTCCTACCGGATCTTGATGATGCTGGTTGGGAACGGTTGCTGGCCTACGCCCAGGTATCGCGCTTTCGCCAGGGTGAAACGGTGATCGAAGCCGGCGCCGCCGACCGGACTCTGTACATCGTCGCCGACGGCGTCCTCGAGCTCGAAGGTTCCGAGGACGACGCGCTGGTGGAGTCGGGCGCCGTGCTCGGCGAGGTCCCGTTCTTCGACGGTCTCCCGCATCCCGTCGCGATCCGCGCCCGCACCGATGTCGACCTGCTCGGCTTGAGCCCTGATGCGTTCGACACCCTCGCGGCCCGCGATCCGGCGCTGGCGCGGACGGTGCTCATGGATCTCGGCCGGCTACTCGCCGTGCGCCTCCGGCGACTCTCCGGCACCGGCGGTGCCGCATGACCGCCATCCCCTTCCCCAACTACACGCAGATGAAGCAGACGCTGCCGATTCGCGCCTGGCACATCCTCCGGATCGTGGCCGTCCTCAGCGCCCTCGCCCTGATCGTCACGCTGCTGGTGGCTCCGGATACGGGACTGACGATCTGGTGGGGCTTCGTCGTGCCGGCCCTGCCCCTGCTCTTCTTCGCCGCACCGGGGTTCTGGCGGAACGTCTGCCCGATGGCGGCGCTCAATCAGACGCCGAGACTCTTCGGCTTCACCCGCGGGCTGAGCCTGCCGCCGTGGCTCCGCCAATACGGATACGTCTTCGGCATCGCGCTCTTTGTGACGGTCGTCGCCAGCCGGAAGGCGATCTTCAACGACAACGCTACCGCTCTTGCATTGCTGCTCACCGCGCTGCTCGGCGCGGCCTTTGTCGGCGGCCTGATCTTCAAGGGCAAAGGTGGGTGGTGCAGCAGCGGTGTCTGTCCGCTGTTCCCCGTGCAGCGGATCTACGGTCAGACGCCGCTCGTCGTGATCCCGAACAGCCACTGCCAGCCATGCGTCGGCTGCGCCAAGAATTGCTACGACTTCAACCCGCGCGTCGCCTATCTCGCGGACATGAACGACGAGGACCCGCGTTACAGCGGCTACCGCAAGTTCTTCGCCGGCGCCTTCCCTGGTGTGATCCTCGCCTTCTACAACGTCGCCGACCCGCCGGAGATCTCGACCAGCCGGATGTATCTCGAGTTCGCGGTGTTCATCCTCGCCAGCGTCGGACTCTTCTACCTGCTCGACCGCTTCATCAACGTCACCTCGGCGAAGCTGACGGCGCTCTTTGCCGTCGCTGCCTTCAATCTCTACTACTGGTACAACATCCCGCTGATGTCCGACCGGCTGTTCGACAGCGAGCCGGCCGCGCTGATCTGGGGAGGCCGTGCCCTCGTGCTCGTGGCGACGCTGATCTGGCTGGCACGAACGTACCAGAAGGAGCGCCTCTTCCTGGCTCAGGCGGCGCCGCCGCGCGTGCCGGCCGGACTCGCGGCCGGGGCGTCGATCGCGCTGCGTGGCTCGATGGCGCTGCGCCGCGGCCAGCGGCTCGGCGATCCCGAGGTGACGTTCCAGCCGGAGGGCAAGCGCGTCGTCGCCCGCACCGGCCGCTCGTTGCTGGAGATCGCGGAATCAAACGGTCAGCGGATCGAGGCCGGCTGCCGGATGGGTGTCTGCGGCGCCGACCCGATCGCGGTGATCGACGGCATGGAGAACCTTGCCGCGATCGACGGCGACGAACGCAACACCCTCGAGCGTTTGGGCTACGCGTCGAATACCCGCATGGCCTGTAAGGCGCTCGTTCATGGCGACTGTGCGATCGCTCTCAAGCCCGAGCGGCCGAAGCAGTTCTCCTCCAGCGTCCTCCGCGGCGTCGTGCGCGACCCAGCCGTTTCCCGCATCGTGATCGTCGGGAACGGGATCGCCGGGGTTACGGCAGCCGACCATGTCCGCCGCCGGCACCCGGATGCCGAGATCCACCTGATCGCGCGGGAGAAGCACCACCTCTACAACCGCATGGGCATCGAGCGGCTGATCTACGGCCGCACGGCGATGGCGGGACTGTATTTGCAGGAAGAGCAGTGGTACGACGACCTCAACATCACCACCTGGCTCAACACCCGCGCGGTGCGGATCGACCGCGGAGCACGGCAACTGTTGCTCGGCACGGGTGAGGCGATCGACTACGACCGGCTGATTCTCGCCACCGGAAGCAGCGCGATGGTGCCGCCGATCGAGGGGTTCGGGACAGCAGGCACCTTCGTCATGCGCGAAGCGGATGATGCGCTCGCGATCCGTGCCTACGCGCAGGAGCATGGCTGCCGGCACGGCGTGATCGCCGGCGGCGGTCTGCTCGGACTGGAGGCCGCCTTTGCGCTGCACAAGCTTGGGTTGAAGGTGTCCGTGCTGGAACGCTCGGAATGGCTGCTGCGTCGCCAGCTGGATCAGCGCGCCGCCTGGTATCTTCAGCAATATCTGGAGGGGCTGGGCCTGGAGATCCTGACCAACGCGGAGACGGCTGCCGTTCAGGGTGACGATCGCGTCCGTCAGCTACAACTCAAAGACGGGCGCGCGATCCCCTGCGACATCTTTCTCGTCGCCGCCGGCATCACACCGAATGTCGAGCTTGCCCGTGACGCCGGTTTGGAGGTGAATCGCGGCATCGTCGTCAGCGACACGCTTCAATCCAGCGATCCGCAGATCTTCGCCGCCGGCGACGTCGCCGAACACCGGGGCACCGTCTATGGTCTCTGGCCCTCGGCGGCCGAGCAGGCGCAGATCGTCGCCGCCAACGCCCTCGGCGACGCGAAGACCTACGACCCGGTTCCGCCGGCGACGATGCTGAAAGTGGTCGGCGTGGACCTGACCTCGATCGGACGGTACGATCCCCAGTCCCCTGACGAGATCGTGATCACCCTTGAGGAGGAGGCGGAGCACCGCTATCGCAAGCTGGTGATCGCCGATGGCCGCATCGCCGGAGCGATCCTCCTCGGATATCCCGCGCTCGCACCGGTCGTGACCGGCGCGGTCAAGAATAACGTCGATGTCTCTCGAAGCCTCGATGCCCTTCGCGCCGGCAACTGGGAAATATTGAGCACGCTTGACGCCGGCGCGGCCCCGGCCCGCCCGGCGGCGGCTGCCCCTGTTGCAGCCTCGAAACCGTCTCCCGCACCGGCAGCACCGGCAGCACCGGCAGCACCGGCAGCACGCCGGATCGAGCCGAAACCGACGATCATCCGTCCGCCTGCGGCGGTTCCACCGACGCCGGTCGAGGCCACGCCGATCGCGGCGCCGTCGCGGCCATCGGCCGACGCGATAAACCCGGCTGGGGACGGCCACATCTTCCACCTCCATCTTCGCGTCGAGAGTGGTCCCGCCCGCGGCAATGCTTTCGTCATCGATGCGGCCGGCGCGACGATCGGGCGCACGTCAGACAACGCCGTCCCAATTGCCGATACCAAGCTCTCCCGTCAGCACGCCCGCATCGTCCTTGATGGTGATGCCTTCTGGCTGCTTGATCTGGAGAGCACAAACGGCACGTATCTGAATTACCAGCGGCTCACCGCGCGGCGGCCGTTGCAGTCCGGCGATGTGATCGGCATCGGCGATTCGCGCCTGGTGGTTGAGGTTCAACGTGAGGGCTGATCGATTGGAGGACATGCACGCGGCGTGCCGGGCGGCGAGCGATGCGTGTACGGACCTCGACATGCATCACAAGACAGACAGCAAGAGAGCGGGTGCTCCATGCCAATTCTAAAAAACGGCCAGCGGCTCGGCGTCTACGTCGTCCAGGAACAGATCGGTTCGGGCGGCATGGCCGAGGTCTACCGCGCAACCCACGCGACGCTCGACCGCGAAGTGGCGGTCAAAGTGCTCAACCCCACCTTCAACAGCGACCCCACCTTTCCCCTCCGCTTCCTGCGCGAGGCGAAGGCAAGCGCGAAGCTGAACCATCCGAACATCATCACCGTCTACGACTTCGACGAAAAAGGCGAGATCGCGTACCTCGTCATGGAACTCGCCACCGGCGGCACCTTCACCGACAAGTCGCGGGCGCTGACCACCTTAAGCGAAGCGGTTGACGCCTTGGCGCCCGTCTTCGATGCCGTCCAGTACGCCCACCGTCAAGGGGTCGTCCACCGCGACATCAAGCCGGATAACGTGCTGCTCACCGACCAGGAGCGGCCCCTGCTGGCCGACTTCGGCCTGGCGCGCATCCAGTCCGAGAGCCTTGATGTCGATGAGGTCGGCCTGATCCTGGGCACGCCGTACTACATGGCCCCGGAGCAGGTGCGGGCCGAGGATGTGGACGGCCGTGCCGACGTGTATGCGCTCGGCATTCTTGCCTACGCGGTCGTCGCCGGGCGGGTGCCGTTCGACGGTTCATCCTTCACGGCGATCGCCCAGCAGCATCTCAAGTCACCGCCGCCCTCGATTCAGGCTGTAGTGCCGCAGGCGCCGGATCGCCTCGACGCCGCTATTCGCCGGGCGACGGCCAAGCGACCGGACGAGCGGTTCGCCACGGCCGGCGAGTTCTATACGGAGCTCAAGGCCGCTGCCGCCGAGGCGCCGGACCTTCCCGTCAGCAGCCGGGCCGTGCTCGCCACCCGTACCCAGGCGGCTGGAACCTCGCCGGGCCTGCGGAGCGATCTCGAGCGGACGGTCGTGGACAGCGGAGGCGGCCTCCCCAACATGATCGCCGACGAAGCCGGGGTCCAGTGTCCGACGTGTCACTCCTCCGTGCGGCCCGGCATCAGCTTCTGCACGACCTGTGGCGGCCGCATGCCGGACCTGGCGGCCACGATCGCCGCCCCACGAGACGGCGGCCCGACGGCCCCGGCTGTCGACGTGCCCGTCCCCAAGCGCCGGCGGCGTTCGTCGGCGTTCAGCCTGACGCAGTGGATCACGATCGGAGTGGCGGCACTGGCGGTGTTGTTCATCAACGTCATTGGTCTGTGGCTCGCCCAGTCAGGGCGATCCGCCGGCGAGGATAGCGTCGCCCCCGCGATCACGACCTACATCTTCGATAACCTGCCGTGGTTCAAGAGCGGCATGACGCTGGTCGCGCTCGCGCTGGCGGCGCTGGCCTCCTACGACATGTGGATCGTCGTGATGGACTTCCGCCAGCGGACGCCGGAGGTCTACCGCCGCCTCCGCCAGTATCACCGGCTGATGGGGTACGCCGCCGCGATCACGGCCTTCTCGATCGGCCTGCTCACCTGCGTCGGCATCTTTGGCTTCGACTTCTCGACGACCCGCCGCGCGATCCATACGGTCATGGGGACGACGCTGCTGGTGGTGCTGGTCGCCAAGATCGTGACCGTGCGCGGCCTGTTCCGCTACCGTCGCTATCTCAATCTGCTCGGCTTCCTCGTGCTCGGCTTCTACGCGGCGACATTTGCGACCAGCGCCGTCCCCTGGGTCTGGGGCCAGATCACCGGCGACGAACCCGTCTACTACTACGGCGCCGGCGACCGCTGAGTCGCGTCAATCCTGCCTTCGGCTTCGCAAACGCCGTCGCTCTTGTAGCCTGGGAGCGCGGGCATCCTTGCCCGCACGGGTTCGGTCGCATCCGGCGGGCTGGAAGCCCGCGCTCCCAGGAGTGATGGTTAGAATTCGAGCGTCTCGTCCGCGTAGGCAACCGTGCGGTGCCACGAGTTGCCGTCCTCGAAGTCCCAACAGGCGTCGAGCATCGCGTGGACGAAGCACCAGGCCTTCGTCCGCTCGCGATCAAGCCCCAGCTCGGCGCAGAAGATATCGAGCCGGCGTCGGTTGACCTCGACCGGCACTCCCTCTGGCATCGGGTTGCGCAGGAACTGGCAGACATCGAAGCAGCGGTCGCCGAGAAGCCCTTTTGGATCGATTGACAGCCACTCGGCACGTTGCGCGCGCAACACATTGAAGTGGTGCAAATCGCCGTGCAGGATAAACGGTGTCCCGGTAGAGGCGAGCAAGTCGCGCCGCACCGCATCGGCGCGGCGAAACATTGCCGCCGGGAAACCCTTCGCGCCCCGCGACAGCGCATCCCGGTTGCGATCGTAGGCGTCACACCAACTCGCGAGGGTGCGCAGGCCGTGATGCTCCGGCGCCGGTCGCCAGAGCTGACGCAGCATCTCGGCGGCGATCAGCGTCGCCGCGTCGTCGTCGGTTGCGGCCACCTCGGCGAGCATCGTGCCCGGCTCCAACCGCTCGACGAGCTGGGCGCCGATTGCCGGATCGGCCTCCAGCAATCGCGCCGCGCCATCACCATCCCACAGTCGCATCGCCGCGATCTCATTGCGCGTGTCATCGACGTGGCGGCTCACCTTCAGCACAGCCCGCGTATTATCCGCACGAGCCGCCGGCGCGACGTAATTATAGATGATCCCTGGGAAATGGGGCTGGAGGGTGAGCGACCAGCGCTCGGCCAATGCATCCAACCGGTCCGGCAGCGCTGCCAGCCATGACGGATCGGCTTGATTCTTCTCGATGAATGCGGCCGGCAGATCGAGCAATCTCGCACTGGCATCTGGCATACCTAACCCCCCGGCCCCCTTCCCTCACAGGGAAGGGGGAGTCCTGGTGGACGATGGTTGAACGAGCATCGTCGCTGTTCCCACACGAGCTACTGGCATGCCTCGGTTGACGAGTGCACCCCCTTCCCTGCGAGGGAAGGGGGCCGGGGGTTAGGTAGATTCCGCCACCAGCCGCAGATAGCTGTCATAGCGCGCCGGATCGATGCCGCCTGTGCCGACTGCGGGACGTACCGCACATCCGGCCTCCGTGCGATGGAGGCAGTCGGCGAAGCGACACTGTCCGAGATAGGGCCGGAACTCGACGAAGCAATAGTCCAGGTCTTCGGGTGGTACGTCCCACGGTCCGATCTCGCGCAGGCCCGGCGTGTCGGCGATGAAGCCGTTCTCGGGTCCGGGTAGGTCGAGCAGCATGCCGACCACCGTCGTATGCCGGCCCTTGTTCATCGCCTGGCTGATCTCACCGGTTTTCAGGTCGAGACCCGGCATGAGCGTGTTCAGCAGGCTGCTCTTACCGACGCCGCTCGGTCCCGCGACCAGCGACACCCGCCCGGCGATCGCCTCACGCAGACCGTCGATGCCGCGACCTTCGCGTGCCGACGTATACCAAACAGGGTATCCCGCCCTCTCGTACACGCCGAACGTCTCCCGCGCGCCCTCGATGCCGGTGAGATCCACCTTATTCGCGATGATGAGGACATCCAGTTCGTTGTATTCCGCGACGACGAGGAAGCGGTCGAGCGCCCGCGGATTTGGCTCCGGCTCCGCTGCAGCGAAGACGATCACCACCTGGTCGATGTTGGCGGCCAGCACCTGCTCCCGCCACGTTCCGCGTCCGCCGGCCGCCCGCCGCGAGAACTTACTCTCCCGCGGCAGCAGTGACGCGATCACGCCCTCACCAACGTTGACCGGCTCGAACACAACCCGGTCCCCGACCACCGGCAGGCCGGACTCGCCGCGCTTCCCCTTCCCCGTCACCTTGCAGCGATACTCCATCCCGTCCGCCAGGATGTGGACATAATCCGAAACCGTCCACAACACGCGGCCCGGCTCACCCGTCAGCGGCCCAAACCCCGGCATGTGCCGGAAGGCGCTGAAGTCCAGCGTTCGAATCTCATAGTCGGCCAGCGTCATGGAAGCAAGGTAGCATCACCGAGCCGTTAGCGGTTAGCCGTTAGGGGTCAGCCATTAGCCGTTAATGGTTCGTCGATCGCCGTTGGCTGCTCAACACGAGCCGCCGGCGATCGGCGCATTGGTGGTAGGCTCAAGTCGTGC
This sequence comes from Dehalococcoidia bacterium, assembly GCA_050184225.1. GTDB lineage: Bacteria > Chloroflexota > Dehalococcoidia > CAUJGQ01 > CAUJGQ01 > JBFXAN01. The sequence goes on from JBFXAN010000008.1 coordinate 54,707, forward strand.
CGGTTCTTGTGGTCGGCCGTACCGGTCCGGCGACCAACGGCTATCGGCTATCGGCTATCGGCTTGGTGATGCTATGCGGCTCGCGGAACGAATGCAGCGGTTGGGAACGGAGACGGCGTTCGACGTGCTCGTGCGGGCGCGGGCGTTGGAAGCGGCCGGGCGCGACGTGATCCATCTCGAGATCGGCGAGCCGGACTTCGACTCGCCCGCGCCGGTGATCGCGGCTGGGCAGGCGTCGCTCGCGGCGGGTGAGACACACTACGGTCCCGCCGCCGGATTGCCGGAGTTGCGTGCGGCGATCGCCGGCTGGATCGGCCGCACCCGTGGCATGCAGGTCGATCCGTCTCAGGTGATCGTCATGCCGGGAGCCAAGCCGGTGATTTTCTACACCGCGCTGGCGCTGCTGGAGCCGGGCGATGAAGCGATCGTTCCTGACCCAGGGTTCCCGATCTATGAATCGATGGTCCGCTTCACCGGCGCGACGCCTGTCTCCTGGCCGCTCCGCGAAGCGCGCGACTTCCGTCCCGATCCCGCCGACCTCGCCCGCCTGCTCTCGCCGCGCACGCGCCTCGTCATCCTCAACTCACCGCACAACCCGACCGGCGGCGTGCTCACCGGCGCCGACCTCGACGCGATCGCCACGATAGTGCGCGACCGCGATCTACTCGTTCTCAGCGATGAGATCTACGGGCAGATGCTCTACGACGGCGAACACGCGAGCATCGCCACCCGGCCGGAGATGGGCGAGCGGACAGTGCTGCTCGACGGCTTCTCGAAGACCTTTGCCATGACCGGCTGGCGGATCGGCTTTGGCGTCTTTCCGCCGTCGCTGATCCCGCCGATCGAGCGCCTCGTGATCAACAGCGTCTCCTGCACTCCGACCTTCACCCAACGTGCCGCCCTCGCCGCGCTGGACGATGGATGGCCGGTTGCTCGGGCGATGCTCGGGGAATTCCGCGAACGCCGCGACTTTCTCGTGCCCGCCCTCAATGCGGTCCCCGGTATTGCCTGCCGGATGCCGGCGGGCGCCTTCTATGCCTTCCCCAACATCAGCGGCCTGGGCGTCAGCGCCGAAGACTTTGCCGATCGACTGCTCCAGGATCACGGCGTCGCCACACTGGCCGGCACCGCCTTCGGACCGACCGGCGCCGGACACCTGCGCCTCTCCTATGCCAACTCCCTCGAACATCTGCATCGAGCGGTCGAGCGCATCCGCGAGTGCGCCGGCGCGCTCGCCGCCCGCACGACGTCACGGTCCGCACCGGCGCCATGAGACGGTCGTGCGGGCGGCGTCACGTCCCGGAGCGACAGCGCTCGGGGTCGATTCCTTCCCTCCGATGACATGCTGTACGTGTGCGAGCCATAAACGGTCGATTACGCCACACCCGCGCGCCGGTCCCTGCCTCTCGGTGCCCTGAACGTCCTCACCACGTCTCAACGGGTTTGAGATGCCGGAGTCCGCGTTGGTATCGTGACCACGACCTCGTTCCGCGCACGCGACGAGATCAATTCCGAACCGCGGCAGCCTATGACCACGCCCCGCCGGATCACGTTCGTCGCCCTCCTCTGCGGCCTCATGCTGCTCGCATCACTCGACGTCGATCCCGCCGCCGCCAAGGCGCTCGTCACCCGGTCCGGCTCCACCATCGTGGTCGCCAATCGCGGCACCTCCGTCCGCTACAACCTCGACCGCGGGCTGGCCGACTATGCCTGGGGGGAGCGCACGGTCCTGCGCAACGCCTACTCGAGCGTCCTGCTCGGCGACGGCTCCGACCGCACCGTCTACAGCTTCGACGATGGCGCCCGGACCGCGAGCCACGAGATCTTTCGCGATGCGATTGGCACCGGCGTTGTGCTCCGCGTCGCCACGACGCCGCGCAACCTCAACGTCGTCCTCGTCCAACACATCTATGTCTACGACGAACTGCCGTTCATCACCCAACGGGTGAGTTTGCAGCAGCGCACACCGGGCGGACCGCCGCTGAGCGCGACCCAGATCGAAGTCGTCGCCGCGAGCGCTGCCTCAACTCCAACCGGCGGCATCTCGATCGACCCGGTGCAGGACACGCGCTTCTATCAGGCACCCTTCTACAACAACGACGACTTCGCCGTGGGGCCGTCCTTCAACGCCAGGGGTGCGCTCAGCTACTGGCTGGGCGGCGTCGTCGATGCCGGCTGGGGGCACGGTTTCATTGCCGGCGCGGTCGAGACCAAGCGATGGAAATCCGCCGTCTGGTTCGACGGGCCAACCGGCGCGATCAGCGTGCACAGCGGCACGAAGTCGCCGGTCGATAGCCAACCGGCGGCGCCGGTGCGCGGTGCGTGGATCGACTCGGCGCTGATGCTGCTCAGCTTTCGCGCCGATCACCAGCTGGCGCTCACCGACCTGATGTACGGACTGCGCGCCTTTGAACCGCCGCTGGCCGCACCGGCGATCGCGCCGCCGGTCGGCTGGAGCGCCTGGTATCACCACGGCCTCAAGACGAACGAACCGATCGTCCGCGGCGTCGCCGACTATATCGCCGAGAACTGGGCGCCGCTCGGCTACCGCTATATCAACCTTGACGCCGGTTGGAACCGTGCCGACGGCGACACCCGCTACAACCCGGAGCAGTTCCCCAACGGCATCGAGTCCACCGTGGAGTACATCCACGGCCGCGGCCTCCTCGCCGGCGGCTACTTCGTCCCCTTCGCGATCAGCCCGTCCCTGCTCGACCAACCGGTGCCGGGCACGCAATACCACTACCGCGATATGCTCGTCCGCGACAGCGCCGGCCAACCGATCCGTGCCAGCATCCTCGATTGGGAGTACGTGCTCGACACAACCCACCCGGCGGCGCTGCCGTTTCTCTACCTCTCCGCGATGCGGCTGGTCGCCTACGGCTTCGACTTCGTCAAGCTCGACTTCCTCCAGATCGGCACCCAGGAGGGCGTCCGCCACGACCCCAGCGTCACGGCGATGGAGGCGTTCCATCGGGGCATGAATGCCATCACCCAGGCGTGGCGCGACGCGAAGCGTCCGATGTTCATCTCCGCCGCGATCTCGCCGCTGTACATCCAGCCGTACGTCCATGCCCGCCGTGTCGGCAACGATGTCGAATTCGGCCAGGCGCGGGAGGCGGGCAACGTCGCCCTCTCCTGGTTCACCGGTCTGCTCTATCATCGCAACGACCCGGACAACGCCGTCATCCGCCGCTCCTGGTTCCCCGGCTATAACGACAACCTCGCCCGACTGCACGCGACGATGTCCGCCCTCGGTGGCACGCTGTTCATCGCCGGCGACGACCCGCGCGAGCTATCGCCAACCCGCGCCGCCCTGATGACCAACCCGAGCGTCGTCGAGCTCGCCCGCCGCCCCGTCGTCATCCGGCCGCTCTCGATCAAAGAGACTCCCGCCCCGATCTGGCACGCTGCCCAACCGGACGGCTCGCATCTCGTCGCCCTGTTCAACTGGGACGGCGCCAACGGCCGCAGGCATATCGTCCGCTTCAGCGACCTCGGCCTGCCCGGCGAGGCGGTCTACACCCTCTACGACCTCTGGGAAGAATCGACCTTCGGCATCTTCGAGTCCTCCTTCACCGTCGACCTCCCCCCACACGGCGTCGCCCTCCTTCGCATCACCCGCCGCGGCTGACCGCCTCCCGCCTCCGTCGTGCCCTTCGTCGTTGCGGCTTCAGCCGCTCCGCCGCCCGCAACATCCGCCCGCCGCCGCCGTTAACCTGAAGAAGCCTGCCCGCGTTGGATCAACCATGAACACCACCTGCCATCCCCTGACCGTCCCGAGCGCGCGCCTTGCGGGCGCGGCCGGGGAGGCCAGGAGTGGACAACAACCGCACCCGCGCCGAGCGCCGGTACCAAACCGAGCGCCGTAGCCGCCGCGCCCGTCGCATCGAACATCACGTCCGTCACGGACCACGCCGCCGCACGTGCGACTGCCCCGACACCATCGGCCGTAATCGCAGGTCCAAGGCGTTCGCCTGCCGCTGTCGGGGCAAACAAAAGGGCGCTCCGAAGCTGGCGGGTAGCCTGCACAAAGCCGGGTACACCTATCGCGGCACTACGATGCGCCGCATCTGGAATAAGCGCCTTGCCCGCGCCTGGCACGCCGCGATCGGCACGGTCGACCCGGACGACATCGAGCTACCCTCCGGCGCGATCACCGGCCGCCGTCGCGGCACGTGGCCATGGTGACCGCGCCGGCGGATCACGCTCCCCCGTATTACCGGCCGCACCGGACCGCTCGATGACGGGCGCTGACCGGCCCCATCGGATGAGGTTCCGCTGCTTCATACAGCACCCGCCCCTCCGTCAACGCCCAGTACAGCGCCGGACCAGGTAGATGCCCCCACTCCGCAACCTCCTGCTCAGATGCCACCAGCACATCGACGGGGAATTCCAGACCAGCAAGTGCCCGGCGAAGCCGCATCGTCTCCGCAACCTTGCTCTCGACGACCCGCTCGATCACGAGTACGTCGAGATCTGAGTCTTGGGTGGCGTCACCGCGCGCGTACGAGCCGAACAGGATCACCTTGAGCGGATGCGCCGCGTCCGCCAACCGCCGGACGACCGCGTCGATTGCTTCGAGCGGGATTTGATCGGCGGATAGTACGCCCTCGTCGGTAACGCCGGCAGCCTGCGTGCGCGCCGTTCGCGTCGGATCGTCAGGCTGCTTCATACTCGACCTGCGCTTCCGATAGAATGCGCGACCGTAGCCGGCGGTCGATATCCGTGAACGAAACCAAATCCACCGGGCGCCCGAAGAATTCTGAAAACTCTTCCATGATGCTGAAGAACTCCCATCCCGGCGTCTTCCCCTCCTCAAACTCGTACAGCAGGTCCACGTCGCTGTCTGGCCCGAAATCATCGCGCAGTACCGAACCGAAGAACGCCAGCGGCTTGATGTGATGCTTCCGACACAGCACCGCCAGCGCCTCCCGGTCGAACACGATCCGCGCCGTCGTCGCCATCACCCACCTCCACGATCGTCACCGTCGCCTCGCCCGCCCGAGGATTGGTAGCCGCATCTCCATCCTCAACTGCTGCCGGAATATCATGCTGCTGATGGACTTCGCAAGTCATGGCTGGTGCCTGATATTCTTACGTCCTGCCGCGTTGACCAGAACCATGGGTCAATTCCGGCAACCCTCCACCGCCGGCAGCCTTCCCGCTTCCGTCGGGACGGGAGCGAGGGCAGGCGGGTGAGGGTCATTCTCCTTACCCGTCGTTTTCGCGTGCGTCAGGTAATGGTCATGCTTGTGTCACGATTTTCCAGGTAATGCTCATGCATAGGACAGCATAATACGGGTGAAACGAAGCATTACCGGCGCCCAAGACCATTACCATCGCGGCGCCGGCATTACCTAGAAGTACGTGGTCCAAGCATGACCATTACCTGTGATACCCGAAGAAGGTCCCTTCTCGCGGCCACCCCCGACCATCACCAGACAGGGGGTTCAGACCTGCCCCGGCTCAGACCCGCAGGTCGCGTAATCCTCACCCCCAATTCCCGCCCCAAACCCGTTACAATGAAGGTCACGCGTACTACATCCAATCCCACCCCCGTCGACTTCCCCCCTTCCCTGCGCGGGAAGGAGGCCGGGGGGTTAGGTGGTCCCCATGTCCTTCCTCTCCAAAATCCTCGGCGACCCCAACGAGCGCGAGCTCAAGCGCCTCCGCCCGATCGTCGATCAGATCAATGCCCTCGAACCCGAGATCGAGGTGCTGTCCGACGACGACCTCCGCGCCAAGACCGCCGAGTTCCGCGCCAGGCTCGACGAGGCCGGTGAGTGGGAAGCGCAGAAGCCGATCCTCGACGAGATCCTGCCCGAGGCGTTCGCCATGGTGCGCGAGGCGGCCAAACGCACGATCGGCCAGCGTCACTACGATGTCCAGCTCGTCGGCGGCATCAACCTCCACCAGGGCAAGATCTCCGAAATGAAGACCGGCGAAGGGAAGACGCTCGTCTCCACCCTCCCCACTTACCTCAATGCCCTCACCGGACGTGGCGTCCACCTCGTCACCGTCAACGACTACCTCGCCCGCCGTGATGCCCAGTGGATGGGCCGCATCCACCACTTTCTCGGCCTCACCGTCGGCGTCCTCCAGCACGACACCGCCTACACCTTCTCTGCCGAACAGGTCTCCGATCAGATCAACATGGAACACCTGATCCCGATCACCCGGCGCGAGGTCTACGCCGGCGATGTCGTCTACGGCACCAACCACGAGTTCGGCTTCGATTACCTGCGCGACAACCTCGCCGTCACCCTCGACCGCACCGTCCAGGGCGAGCGCTTCTACGCGATCGTCGACGAGGTCGACAACATCCTGATCGACGAGGCGCGCACGCCGCTGATCATCTCCGGTCCCGCCGAAGAGAACACCGCAATCTACACGCAGTTCGCCCGGATCGTCCCCCTGCTCAACCAGGAGGAGGATTTCACCGTCGACCTCAAGACCCGCTCTGTCACCCTCACCGAAAGCGGCGTCGGCAAGGTCGAGCGGGCGCTCGGCATCACCAATATCTACGACCCGCAGAACTACCGCCTCACCCGCTTCATGGAGGCCGCGCTCAAGGCCCACATCATCTACCAGCGCGACCGCGACTACGTCGTCCAGGGCGGCGAGGTCGTGATCGTCGACGACTTCACCGGCCGCCTGATGCAGGGGCGGCGCTGGTCCGATGGTTTGCATCAAGCCGTCGAGGCGAAGGAGCGCGTCAAGGTCCAACAGGAATCGATGACCTACGCGACGATCACGCTCCAGAACTATTTCCGCCTCTACACCAAGCTCGCGGGCATGACCGGCACCGCTGCCACCGAGGCGGAGGAGCTGGACAAGATCTACAAGCTCGATGTGCTCTCCATCCCCACCAACCGGCCGATGGTCCGTCTCGACGCCGCCGACCTCGTCTATCGCCACGCCCAGGCCAAGTTCGATGGCGTCGTCGAAGAGGTCGCCGCCCGCCACGCCACCGGTCAGCCCGTGCTGATCGGCACCGTTTCCGTCGAAACCTCCGAATACCTCTCCGGCCTGCTCACCCGCCGGGGCATCAAACACGAGGTGCTCAACGCCAAGCAGCACGAGCGCGAGTCCCAGATCGTTGCCCAGGCCGGACGCAAGTCCGCGATCACGATTGCCACGAACATGGCCGGCCGTGGCACCGACATCATCCTCGGCGGCACCCCGGACGACCGCGACCGCGACGAGTGGCAGGCGGAGCACGACGAGATCGTCGGCCTCGGCGGCCTCCACATCATCGGCACCGAGCGGCATGAGTCCCGCCGCATCGACAACCAGCTTCGCGGCCGCGCCGGCCGCCAGGGCGACCCTGGCTCCTCCCGCTTCTACGTCTCCTTTGAGGATGACCTGATGCGCCGCTTCGCCCCAGAGTGGCTGCCCGGCATGATGTCCAAGCTCGGGATGGAGGACAACACCCCCCTCGAACACTCCTGGGTGACCAAGGCGATCCAGACCGCCCAGGTCAAGGTCGAGGGCCACAACTTCGACATCCGCAAGAACGTGGTCGAGTACGACGACGTGATGAACAAGCACCGCGAGGTGATCTATGCCGAGCGGCGCAAGGTGCTCGAAGGCGCCGATCTGCGCTCCAACATCATCGGCATGGTCAACGAGGAGATCGAATCCCTCGTCGAGGCGCACGCCCCCGAACGCCCCGGCGACCAGTGGGATCCGCAGGTTCTCTGGACCGAGCTGAACGCCGTCTTCCCGATGCCCGACGACCTCCCCCCGGAGGAGATGGCCGAGATGGGCAGCGGTGAGCTGATCGAGCTCCTCACGGAGCACGCGGAGTCCGAATACGCCCGCCGCGAAACGGAGATGGGTGAGAATGTCGTCCGCGAGATCGAACGGCTGATCATGCTCCGCACGATCGACAGCCTCTGGGTCGAGCACCTGACGGCGATGGACGAGATGCGCCAGGGCATCGGCCTCCAAGCCTATGCCCAGCAGGACCCGCTCGTCGCCTACAAGCGCGAAGCCTTCGACATGTTCAACCAGTTGCTCGCCAACATCCGCAACGGCGTCACCCGCGCCATCTATCACGTCCAGCTCGCCCCCGCCGCCCCACCGCCGCGCCCCGTCTCTCCACCGGCCCGGATGCGGGTCAACGTCACCGACGACGAGGCCACCCCCGCCGCCGCCGGCGCAGCCCCAAACGCCAACCGTCAGACCACCCGCAAAGTCGGCCGCAACGATCCCTGTCCCTGCGGCAGCGGCCGCAAATACAAACGCTGCCACGGCGCCGGCGTCGGTGTCGCTTAACGATATGTGAACCGCAGAGACGCAGAGGACGCAGAGGTTTTCATGTCATGCTGAGCGGAGCGAAGCATCTCGCGGCGCATCTGTCACACCACGAGATGCTTCGCTCCGCTCAGCATGACATGAAAACCTCTGCGCCTTTGCGTCTCTGTGGTTGAAAACGGTCAGCCACCGCGAGGCCACGCTATGGCAATCCGTCGCAATGTTCGCTTCAAGGCTGAGGACATCTGGGATACACCGGATGACGGCAATCGGTACGAGGTGATCGATGGAGCCTTGTTCATGACGCCGCCGCCCGGCTGGGGGCACCAGCGCGGCTTGGGCAGGCTGTACATTCGCGTCGGCAATCACGTCTACGCGCACGGCTTGGGCGAAGTGGTGCAGGCGCCGATCGGTGTGGTGCTTGACGACGAGAACGGTGTCGAGCCGGATCTGGTCTTTGTCGCCAAGGAGCGGATGCATATTGTCGCCGAACGCGGTGTGTTCGGTGCGCCCGACCTTGTCGCCGAGGTGCTATCGCCCCGCACCCGTTCCCGTGACCTCGGCATCAAGAAGCGCCGCTACGCCGCCGCCGGCATCCCCCACTACTGGGTTCTCGACCCACGGCCACACACACTCACCGCCTTCCGCCTGGGCACGGGCGGCTACGAGGAGGCCGGCAGATTCGCGCCCGGCGACATCTTCCGCCCCCTCCTTTTCCCAGCCTCGAAATCCCCACCGCTGACCTCTGGCCATGACCTTCCTTGACCAAGTCCCCGTGATGAGAGTTGCTGTCGGCGGCGCGGTGGACACTCAGCCGGCGACGCGGACACCGGCGCGATAGACGGCGCGCACATCGTCGAGGGCGTTCAGGTCGGCCAGCACGTCGCCGCCGACCGCGAGGATATCGGCGTCCATGCCCGGCGCCAGGTGCCCCTTTCGATTTTCGATGCCACAAGAATCCGCCGCCGCCGACGTTGCCGTTTGGAGCGCCGCGGCGTTGCTGAGGCCGGTGCGGGTGAACGCGCGGATGCTCCAGATGGCGCTGTCGTGGGGCACGCCGCCGATGCCGGCGTCGGTGCCGGTGACAAGCCGCACCCCGGCGCGATACATGCGCTCGATTATCTTGTAGCGTTCCTCGCGACGAGCCTCGACCTGCGGCGGCAGTGGCGACCACGGCGGCCGGCCGATCGTCGGTGCGACCGCGATCCCCTGCGCCGCGATCTGTTCGATCAGCGCCTGATCGGCGTGGATGCCATCGGCGACCTGGAAGGTGCCGTGTTCGATGCTGTCGACTCCGGCGTCGGTCGCGATCTTGATCCCGACGGCGGCGTGGGCGTGAGCGGTCAGCTTCTTGCCCAGCCGATGCGCCTCCTCGACCGCCGACCGCAGTTCGCCAACCGTGAACTGCGGCGCCAGCGGGTTGGTCCCCGGCGTCATGTTGCCACCGGTCGCCATCACTTTGATCACGTCCACGCCCTGCTTCACGTGCTCGCGGACGCCACGGCGGATGCCAAGCTCGCCATCGACCTCGCCGTTCATGAAGTAGCAATGGCCGCCGGTGATCGTGATCGGCGGACCGGCGGCGAGGATCTCCGGTCCCGGCTCCGCGCCGGAACGGAACCAGTCGCGCAGCGTGACGCCGAGATAATTGCGGTCGCCGAGGTCGCGGACGGTCGTGACGCCTGCCCGCAGCGCGCGGCGGGCGTGCATCGCCATCCGCAGCAGCAATGTGTGATCGTCGTCGGCGAGCATCCGCGCCACCGGGTCGCGGCCCGCGTCGAAGCCGAGGTGCACATGGACATCGATCAGGCCGGGGAGCAACGTCGCGTCGCCGAGGTCGATCAGGGTGGCCCCTTCGGGCGGCGGAATGTCTCCGACCTCGACCGCGGCGATCGCCCCGTCTTCGACCAGGAGCAGGGGACGGTCGATCAACCGCCCGGCACGTGAATCAAAGAGCCGCGCGGCGCGGATGGCAAGCATGAACCTTCACTCCGGCCCTCTTCCCTGTGGGAAAGGAGGGCGATACGGTCTGACCATGAGTACGGTAGCCGGTGAGCGTCGTCAAGCGGAAGCCGCGCCGGTATCTGATCACGATCCGTATATAATGGCGCCGCACCCCTTCGGCTTCGATCGAGGTTTCTTGTCTCATGCCAGAGAGCCAGCATGACTACGGTCCGGTGAATCGCCTTGAGGCGGAGTCCTTCGGCGAACCCGGCCAGCGCACCTTTCGCGTCTTTACCGCCAACGAGATCGAGGCAGCCGCGCTGTGGTTGGAGAAAGAGCAACTTCGCGCCCTCGGCCGGGCCGTCGAAGAGCAACTCTCCCGCCTGAAGGCGCTGCGGATGGACAAAGATCACCCGTCACCCGACCCTGAGCTTGCCTTCCGTGGTGACGCCTCACTCGACTTCCGGGTGGGGCAGATGGCGCTCGGCTTCGACGAACGCCAGGGTATGTTCTTGCTGCTGGTCTACGCCGTCGAGGATGACGACGAATCCCGCCCGACGTTTAGCTGCCAGGCGACGCCCGATCAACTGCGCACACTCGCCGAGCGGATTGAACTCGTGGTCAATGCCGGCCGGCCGCTCTGTCCGCTGTGTGGCGAGCCGATCGACCGCGGCGGTCATCAATGCATCCGCGCCAACGGTCATCGCAAGCAACCGGTTCCGCCCTTGACCGAGGAGGAACCGGACGACGAGTAGTGATAGGCAGAACGCCAGGAAAACCACCATGACCGGCGTTCTGCCTATCGCTCTGGCTACGCCGGTTCAGGCTGACCAGGCGTGCCCTGCTCAGCCTGCTGGGTCGGCTGGAAAGACGGCCTGGCCGTTGAGGTATCCGCGTCAGATCCGGTTCTCACCTGAATGCGGCGCACCCGCTCGGTTTCGGCCTTCTGCAATCGAACCGTGAGCACGCCATTGCCGAGCGTCGCCTCGGCGCTGTTGGCATCGACGGCGTAGGGCAGCTCAATCATGCGCCGGTAGGGACCATAGCGCCACTCGTGGCGGAGATAGCGCTTACCGGAATCCGGCTTGAGATCAGCCCGCTCGCGGCCCTCGACGGTGAGGCTGTTGCCGCGCACCGTGATATCGACGTCCTCCTCATGCAGGCCGGGCATCGGCACGAGGATCATGAGGATCTCCTCGGCCTCGAAGATATTGACCGGAACCGATTGCGCGCCGGCCGACGATTCGCCACCCTCACGGTTGCCGAAGGTGAAGCTCTGGTCGAGCAGGCGACCCATCGCATCGCGGAGGCTGGTGAATTGATTGTCGAATTGATCCCAACGGTTGGACATTGTCCATGCTCCTTGACATTGGTTACGAATCGAAAGGTGTGAAGCATATGCTCCTATTTCAGTTTACATAGAGCCGGATGGGTGTTTCACTCTCCGTGGGGAGTAGTCGCCGGCAATCGATCGCCTGGAGGCGCATGCATGACAGGTTCCCAATTGGACGCGGACGCGGTCCGCGCCGAGGAGCGCGAGGCGATCCTCAGGCTATCGCGTGGTGTCGCCGGCAAGGCGGCGCGTGCTGCGGGCTACAAGGATGCGGCTGAAGTTTCGGAGAACTTCATCTCGATGGTGCTGACGGAAGCGTTCGCCGCCCGCGACCAGGAACTGCAGCAGCAACAAGATTCGTAAGCATGGGCCTGAGCGCGAAGGGCCTCGGTTACCCTGTCATCCTGAGCGACAGCGAAGGATCTCGGACGACATCAGACCTCAGAGATCCTTCGCTGTCGCTCAGGATGACAAGAGTTCTCGCGTCTGTAGATCAAACGCTTGGGATGATCGGCAGGACGATCTGCGTCGGATGCTGCGCATCGTGGACGACCGTGTTGTGCGCGACGACAGTGCGGCGATGCTGACCGAGCGGGTCGCCGGTGTTCGGATTGACGTCAAAGCGGGGGAAGTTGCTGGATGATACGTCGAGCCGGATGCGGTGACCGCGGGCAAAGCGATTGCTGGTTGGATAGAGCGTGATCGTCAACTCCACCACCTCACCCGGTGTGAGCAACTCGGCTGTGGTGCGGTCGTTGCGATAGCGGGCGCGGATGATCGAGTCGCCGATATTCATCGCGTAGCCGTCCGGGTAGTCGGCGTTGGACGGATACACGTCGAGCAGTTTCGCGGTGAAGTCGGTATCGACGCACGACGAAGAAGCCCAGAGCCGGACCTCGATCGGGCCGGTGACTTCCAGGTCTTCGGTCAGCGGCGAGGTTTGAAAGACGAGCACGTCCGGCCGTGCCGCGAGCGGCAGGCTATCCCTGGCGCCGAAGACAGCGGGACCGCTCCGCTGGTCGAACGCGCCGTTCGGCAGAATCTCATACCCGACGGAGATATTGCCGCCGATCGTCGGCACCGGATCGCGGGGGTCATAGGCATAGGTGGTCGAACCGCCATCGGCGGGCGGCGGTTCCGGCGAGAGGGTTCCGTCACGATACGCGAAGTACGGGGTGTAGCGGGTGCGGGCCAGCGGCCATTCCTGCTCCGAGCGCCAGCGGCCGCCGTGCTGCAGGCGTCCCTCGGTGTTCTTCCGGCCGCTGCCGCCACCCATCACGAAGATCCGCACCGGCGGCTCGTCGTCGATCCCGGTTGCCAGCCCCTTGAGCCAGCGATCGAACCAGCGCAGGCGAAAGCTGTCGTAGCCGTCCATCGGCGCGTCCTGGCCGAAATCGACATCGCCGGACCAGGATTGCGCCATCGTCGCGACGCCGTGGACCCATGGTCCCATGATCAGGCGGATCGGACCGCGCTTGCGCCGGCTGAGCTCGACGAACATATCCGTGGTGGAGCGGTCGTAGGAGTCGTACCAGCCGCCGAGCAGATAGACGGGGACATCGGCGTGATCGTCCCAGTATTCCTCGGCGGTATAACCGGGACGCTTCCAATACTCGTCGTAATCGCCGTGCGCGATCACATCGGTGATCCAGCGCTCGTAGCTGGGCAGGTGCCGGAGCGGTGAGGCTCCGGGCCGGATCGGCAGGCGCGTCAGCCACTCGCGCAGGTTCGCCCGCTCACGCTGGAGCATCAGGTAGAGCGGGCGGTCCGCCGCTGCTTCCTTCGACGTACGCGCCATCTCGAAGGCGTAGATCAGAAAGCGAAGCTCGGCGGCGCCGCCCTGGCGCATGGCGCTGGTGTGATAGTTGGACATGCCCTCGGAGACGAACATCGCCGCGAGGCCCGGCGGGCTGAGGCAGGCGAGCGCTGTCTGGTCGGAGCCAGAATAGGAGAGGCCGATCGTGCCAAACCGACCATCGCCGCCCGCGAGGGTGTGCAACCAGCGGGCGGTGTCCTCACCGTCCGGCCCTTCATCGGCGAACGCATACCACTCACCTTCACTGGCGAAGCGGCCGCGCACATCCTGGAGGACGACGACGTAGCCGTGCCGCGCGAAGAACTTTGCCGTGGCGGTGAGGTCGAGACGCCGCTTGTTGTAGGGCGTGCGTTCGAGTAAGACGGGGAATTGGCCCGCGACGGCGCGCCCACCCACTGCCGGCCGATAGATATCGGCGGCGAGGTGCACGCCGTCGCGCATCGCGACGAGGATGTCGTCTTCGCGAACCCAGTCGAATTGCTGATGGGAGCCTTGGTATGGCGTTGTCGGCATCACGGAACCCCTCCCCCGACCCCGCCCCAAGGCGTTGGGGCGGGGAGGTCTCTTCTGCCCTCACCCCCGGCCCCCTCTCCCAAGGCGGGGAGAGGGGAGCC
>JBFXAN010000009.1:0-68157 GCA_050184225.1 Dehalococcoidia bacterium
CCAAGCAACGCCGCACCCGGTATCCGCCCAAACGGCCGCACCACACCGCCGCCGGCCTCACCACGACCTTCCGCGAGGCCGTGATCCTTATCTAAGCGGTATTAGACATCCTGTCCGCGCTCCCAGGTTCCCATGAGTCTCGGAACGAATGATCGCGGATCAGACCGGCGCAACGCCGGGGCCGGCTGCCGGTGCGTCTCTTTGACGTTCGGCAATTGGGATGCCCGGCTGGCCGGTGAGACGTAAGTAGACCAGCGTCAATGCGATCACGGTGATCGGTATCACCACCGCATAGATGATGCTGCTCACTCCATTGGCTAACCGCACAGACGAGCCTCCCATGATCAGGAGGAGAATGCCGATCAACGGTCCGGGAATCGCTGCGACCAATTGAAAGGCAAGTGTCGCCCCGAATGTCTTCAGCCATCGACCTCTGACTGCATCGGAACTCAGCCGGATCGCGTCGCGACCGTTCGATGCATGGTTGAGAATGATGGCCTGGCCGAAGAACTGCCAACGAACGCCGAGCCATATCGCCAGCGGCAGACCGATCAGCGTGAACGCGAGAACACCGGGCACGATCGCAAACCGCAGCAGACCACTACCAAGCGGTCGAAATCGTTCAATCGCTTCTCGATAGTTCTCCCAAACGCCCGGATCTCGGCCCTCGCGCATGTCGGCGCAGGCCTGAATCACGGCCGGCGCCACCAGCATCAACATCGCTGCCTGCTGCACCACACCAACGAGCAGCGCGACAAGCAGCCGTGCGATCGGCGTGTCATTGAAGAGCTGTACCATCCATTCCACCGGCGGATTCTCCGCGAGCAGTACGGCGAATCCGTTGAAGATCCAGCCGATCGGGATGGTGAAGACCCCGATCGATAAGAACGTCCGCCAGTGCGCGCGATAGATGGCGACCGCATGTCCCAACACACCGCGTGAGGCAAAGAGGAGCAGCGCGGGACCGGCAACGGCGACCAGGCCAAGGAGCGCCGAGATCCACGGGTAGACCCCGAACCAGATCAACAGCTTGGAGCCGGCTGCTGAGAGCGTACAGAATGTGTCGGTCGCCGTCGGGCCGATCGTGTCCTGCGCCGGAACTTCCATGCTCGACGGCCGCCAGTCGCTGATCGCGCCCATCGGGTCAGCCCACTTCTTGCCGAGGTTCGGTCCCTTGGGTCCGTCAAACTCCCATGGCTGGCGCTCGCCCCAGCGTCCCGGAAAGAGCGCCCACGCCTCCGGACTGCTTGCATCAGGTGTGCTTGGAACCAGGACGACGTGAAGGGGTACCCGCGTCGAGGGGCCGGTCGTATCGTCACAGCCGAAGCCGGTGCCGTTCTCGCCCCAGCCGAGATAGACATTGCTGCCGAAATACGAGGCGTGGGAGCCAGCCGCCTGGTAGACGATCGGATGGTCCCCCTCTCGTTGCAGCTTCGTGTCCTGCCACTTCGCCAGCTCACCGCCGCCGTGTTGGGCAAACCCGATCAGAACCGGCTCCTGCGTCAGCGCCTCGTCGACGCTGGTCGTGTCGAAGACCAGCTGAATCATCTCCCAGTCAGATTCATGCGTGTTGTTGAAGTCGTTGAACGGATAGAAGAACCAGTATTGCAGCGCCAGCTTGCCCATTTCTTCGTCGGGAACGATATGGGCATAGACCGTCGGCGTGAGACCAGGGCTCCGTTGTTTGAAATAGGTTTCATAGTCGCACCGCGGCGCTCTCGGGTTGCCGGGAAAGTCGAGGTAGGCAGATGCATCTGATCGGGCGAGTTCCTGTGCGGTCGGCGCCTCGGCAACCACCGGGTCGGTTGACCCACTGTCAGTCGCGTTGCTTTTCAGGACGACCGTGGCGTCCCCAAGGACCACCTCAACCGGCGCCGGAAAGAACGGCTCGCCGTCTGTGTCACACGGCTCGTCCTGATCCTTGAGATACACGATCGGCGCGAAGCGCCCGGCCAGTTGCTCCTCGGCCGAACCTTGCGGCTGCGCCGCGGCGATCGAGCCGCTCCCCACGACGGCGAGCAGGAGGATGGCCACCGCGGCCGCGCCGAACGTAGTGCTCCAAATTCCTGATCGGCGGGACATCAAGACGCCTCCTCCAGCTTGAGCGCATCCAGCCCGTATCATACGGAACCGTTCGTCGACGTGATGTGAGTTTGCGACGGCCACCGTGATCTCTCGGAGATGAATGCCGGCCGTGCGATCCGGTTCGATACAAATGTGAGACGATATCGTCTGACGTACTGTCAGGAGAGTAGGCGCTACTGATGACCCCGTCCGTCGGATCTTCCAGCACCACATTGCGCGTGCGACAGACGCTCAAGAGTCTGCGGCTGGTTCGGAATGTGGACGCGGGCGCGCTCCTCGAGCTGTTCCTCGTGTATGCGGTCGCCGCGATTCTCGGCATCCGCATCTATCTCGAGCTCACCGGATATCCCCAGGTCGGTGGCGACGGTTTGCACATCGCCCACATGCTGTGGGGCGGCCTGCTCATGTTGATCAGCATGGTGGTGCTGATCGCCTTCCTCGGAAAGAGCGTGGTTCGACTTGGCGCGATCCTCGGAGGGCTCGGTTTCGGCATCTTCATCGACGAGCTCGGGAAGTTCATCACCACGGACAACAACTACTTCTATCGGCCGACCTTCGCGCTGATTTATATCATCTTCGTCGTGCTCTTCCTCGTCTTTCGCATGATCGACCGAAACAAAATCCTGACGCAAACGGAGTCACTGGTCAACGCGCTGGACATTGTCAAGGAGTTGGTCCGACACGACCTCGATTCCAAAGAGAAGCATCAGGCGCTGGCGCTGCTGGCACACAGCGATCAGCGAGATCCGGTCGTTATTGCGCTGCAACAATCGCTCGAAGGAGCAACACCGGCCCCGAACAAACTACCGGATCCGGCGGTGCGGTTGGCCCGATCGGCGCATGACCTCTATCTGCGGGTGATCGGTATGCCGTGGTTCGCCCGCGCATTGATTGTGATCTTTGCCTTCCTCGCGGTGGCGGACATTCTCAACGTCATCGGAACGGTCGTCTCCGATCCCCTGTTCAAGCCCGGCGCGCCGAATCTCTCGTTCACCGACTGGGGCGACCTGATCTCTTCGGGCGTGTTCGCCGGCTTGGTCGTGGCTGGTATCGTTCGGCTGCGCCGGTCCAGGGTGCTGGCCTATCGATGGTTCCGGCGGGCGATGCTGGTTGCGATCTTCTTTAGCCAGGTGTTCTCTTTCTACTCGGAACAGCTTGTGGCGATCGTGGGATTGATGATCAATCTCCTGTTGTTGGGCGCGCTGAACTACACTATCAGCGAGGAAGAGGAAGGCGCCGAGTCGATTCCGGTGATCGGCGCCCCGGCCTCTTCACCAGTTCGGGTGTGAGTCGGGCGGTTGATGGCGGACCAGGCATGGAGCTTCGTGCTTCGCAGCCTCATCGCGATCGGCGGCTTCGAGCGCGGACTCTTCTATGACGTTCCTCGCGACGAAGCGCCGCGGTCGCGTTGGGGAACGCGGGTCTTCATCCAGGGGTCGGCTGGCTGGCGACGGTATCTCGCATCGCGCCGGCACCTGGATGACGGTGTGCTTACCCTCCTCCTCGCGCTTCGTCGCCTGGATGATGACGAGCGCCGTCTCGCCGTGGACTGGGGCTGTCGGTTTGCCAACGCCTTCCTGCTCGTCGAACCGCACGACGCATCGTGCGATCTGACGGACCCCAACAATGGCGCCCGCCGCAGGCTTCAAGCAATCGCCCAGCCCCTGATCTCCACCCGCCGTCCGGGTCAAGACCGCGATGGAGCCTGGATGCGCGACACGGCACTCGCGGCGGCACTGCGCCCGCTGTTCGGCGCCTGGATCTCCTGGCCGGAACCGTTTACCAACATCCCCGTCGACGTTGTACCGCTCCGGCTTGAAGGTCCGGATGACACTCTCCACCGGCGGCTCTTCGACGCGATGGCGTGGCGATATCCGCAGGCGTGCTACGACGATGCGATCGAGTCGTTGTATGAGCGCGAGCGCGAGTTGTTCGGCGGAACCGTCGCGCGGATCCGCACACCCTTCCTTACACGGCTGGGGATGCCCGTGCTCTTTGACCCGCACCGCGTCGATCGCGCGGTTCGTCGCCTCGTCAACGAGGGCCGTGCCTCGGCATTTGACGACGGACCGGACCCCGCGTTCTATCGCGGACCGCAACGTCCGCTCCCAGAGCGCATGACCGACGCCGAGATCGAGCGGCTGGTCATGCGATAGCGTACTCCACGCCGGATTCGCTGGTACGTCATGATCATCCGCTCCTGGTCTTTTGACCAGTGTGACCGTCCCCCGATCGTCCAACCGCCGTTGATACTCAGGCTCGGCGCAATGCGGGCGAGCCTCACCGACACTGGAGGTAGATACAGACATGCCCTCCCGACGGCACCACGTTGGTCGAGGGATGAAGCCAAACCCAGATAGGTGATGACGATGGAAGCGCAAATTTGGGACATGATCGTGAAGACCGAGCGAGAGCTCTTGGAGCGCCGGCTCACTCGAAAGGCGAGCCATGGCCGCCCGACGGACGCATCGCGGGAACGTCATGCGGAACGGCCCGCGCGCGGGTGGCGGTTGAACCCGTTCTCCTCACCGCGAGTTCCGGCGAATGAAGCGTCATAGGGTCAGGCTCCGAAGATGGCCATCTTCGGAGCCTGACGCGCAACACCGTGTATACTTACGCCCCTTCGCAACCCGCTGTGAGCGGCGACGCGAGACGTGCTTCGGCGACATGCGAGAGCATCACCGGCACTTCGCCGACTCACCATCCGCCTTGCTTCGATCACTGGGCCGGCGGTTGCGCCGCAGCATGACGGCCGCTACGCTGCGCCGGAACGCCGAAGCGCGTCGTCGATGAACGCGGCCAGGCGTTCACGCACGATGGCCGGCGTCAGGTCCGTCCGCCCCAACTCATGAAAGCCCGGCAACCATCGTTCCGGGTCCGGCATCGCGACCGTTGCACCAAGCAGGTCCCAGACGTGGAGTTGGGGAATCCGCATTCCGGCCGCGGACTCGTATGCCCGTAGGAAGTCGTTCGCCATATCCTGACCATGTTGCAACGCGAGATCCATTCGGCAGTAGCCGGCATCGATACCGGGATACCCCACCATTGCCTCATCCCAATCGACGATTGCCGTCATCCTCCCCCTGTGCCACAGCGTGTTGCCGGCCCAATAGTCGCCATGGCAGAGCACCGGCGCCATCTTGCGTAGCCGCGGCTGCCAGGCGGCGAGCACGCGCTGGACGATCTCTGCCCGCGGATGCGCGAGCGCGGACTCTTGAGACGCTCTCCGAAACGCTCGATCGAGCGACGCTGCCGGACCCGAAAGAAAACTGAGGTCGCTCTGGTTGAACCGGGTCCGGTGCAACCCGGCCAACCCGTTCGCCAGTCCTCCGACCCAGAGGTTCAGGTCGCGCGGCCGCAGATCACTGTCGCCGGGCAGGTGGTTCGTCACATATGACGCGGTGCCGAACACGTTGCCTTCGAGATCGGACCAGATCGGGTCCGGCGCCGGGACGCCGTACCGCGCCAGCATCTGCAACGTCCGCCATGAACGGACGGCCACGCCAGCATCCTCTTCGAGGGCGAGTCGCGGATAGCGGCGAAGCACCAGCCGCCGCTGTGTGCGGTCCGCCGTTTCGAGGACAAAGGCATGGGTGGCCGCGCCAAGCCCGCCGCCCAGCCGGTCGAGCCCGACAACGCGTCCGCCGGGCACGATCGACTCCGCCATTTGCGCCAGCATCACCGGGCTTGGAGGGTCGCGCACGTCGTCCAGCCATCCCGCCGTCATGCACGCAGGATAGCGGGTCACTCCGGGTCAAGTCCTGATTCTCGATGATCCCGATACGGCTCAACCATTGCAGGGCACGGCGGTGACGGCCCGCCCTACGAACGGACCAGGGTGTCGGTTCGTTCTACTTTTGAACCATGCCCGCCTGCTATGCTCGGCACGATGCGGCGTGACATCCTCGAAAGGAACCGACTATATGACCGTCGAACAGAACAAGGAGATCGCCCGACGATTCATCGAGGAAGTTTGGAACGAAGGCCGGCTTGAGTCCATTGACCAGCTGATGTCACCCACGGTCGCGAATCACGACTGGCCGCCCGGACAAACCTCGAACTTCGAAGAGATCAAACAGTTCATCGCCGGGTATCGCGCGAAGTACCCCAGTCTCTCCTTTACGATCGAAGACATGTTTGGTGAGGGCGATGAGGTCGCAACCCGGATCACGATCCGCGGTGTCGATGGCATCTGGACCGGGATCGGCATCATCCGCGTTCAAGACGGTAAGATCGTGGAGCAATGGGCCGATACCACACGGATCGCATAGCAACGACCATGGACAGGAGCGAAGCCAATGGCTGAGAACGGCACGGCCCTGGTCCGCCGTTTCATCGAAGAGATGATCAACGGCAACAAACTGGCGCTGGCCGACGAGTTGTTCGCACCCACGTATGTCGACCACACACCGGGGGCGCCTCCCGTCTCGCCGGGACCGGAGGGCATGCGCGAAACCGTGACCGTCTTTCGGACAGCTTTTCCCGACGACATGCGGTACACGATCGACGATCTCTTCGAGTCAGGCGACCGGGTGGCAGTGCGATGGACGGCGGGTGGGACCAATACCGGGCCGCTGATGGGCATGGCCCCCACCGGCAAGGCGGTGTCGGTTTCGGCGGTCTATATCTTTCGTGTCGAGGCAGGCAAGCTCGCCGAGGCGTGGGGGGATTTCGACGCACTCGGTATGCAACAGCAGCTTGGCCTCCTCCCGGCGCCCGGCGGCGCACCGCCGAACCGGTGACGTATCCCCTCCAGCCCAATCAGTGGAATAATGGTCCATATCTGGGACATTGGGACACACATCTCGACCTGATCGCTCGGCGTGTGCCGGCGCCAGAGAGGACGAGCGATGGCGGCTCGAACGGGGGCGCAATACCTGGCAGGTCTTCGCGATGGCCGCGAGGTGTGGCTCGA
This sequence comes from Dehalococcoidia bacterium, assembly GCA_050184225.1. GTDB lineage: Bacteria > Chloroflexota > Dehalococcoidia > CAUJGQ01 > CAUJGQ01 > JBFXAN01. Next base: position 7,001 of record JBFXAN010000009.1, read on the forward strand.
CGGTGAGCGGGTGGCGGATGTGACCTCGCATCCCGCCCTCGCCGGCGCCGCGCGCAGCCTGGCCGGTCTGTTCGACCTGCAGCTTGAGCAACCGAATCGCTGCCTCACGCCGAACCCGGACGGCAGCGGCCCGATGAATGTGTCGCATATCATTCCTCGCTCCTACGACGATCTGATGCGCCGGCATGCCGGCATCGAGGCGGTGGCCGAGCGGACGATTGGGCTGATGGGCCGCAGCCCGGACTATGTGAACGTCACCCTCGCCGGATTCGCCGGCCGCTCCGACCTCTGGTCGATCAATGGCAACGACGAAGGCGCCGCGAACCTTGTTGCCTACCACCAGGAGGTCGCCGGTCGCGACCTCTGCCTCACTCATGCCCTGATCAACCAACAGGTCGACAAGGCCGTGCCGGAGCACCTCACCGGCGACGGCGAGATCGTGCTGCACAAAGTGGCAGACACGGCGAACGGCATCCTGGTGCAGGGCGTGCGCGCGCTGGCGACCCTGGCGCCATTCTCCGACGAGATGTTCGTCTATCCGGGTCAGCCGATTGCCGCCGACGCGGAGCCGTATGCCCTCACCTTCGCGATACCGATGGACACACCCGGACTGAAGATTCTCTGCCGCGACAGTTTCTCCGCACCGTCCAATCAGTACGACCATCCCTTCTCCAGCCGCTTCGACGAGCAGGATGCCGTCGTGATCTTCGACAACGTCGAGGTGCCCCGTCACCGTGTCTTCATCGACGGCGACCCGAGGATCTATAACTCGGTGATGCGCAAGGATTGGGCCGCCAATATCCTCCAGCAGACGACGCTGCGCGCGGCGGTCAAGCTGGAGTTCGCGTATGAGCTTGCCACCCGGATGGTCGAGGTGATCAACGGCGCCAATCCGCAATCCAACGAACTGCTCGGCGAGCTGTGGAGCTATGCCGCGCTGACCCGTGCCGCCCTGCGCGCCGCCGAGGCCGATGCTCGTGATTGGGGTAACGGCGTCTGGTTCTGCGACGACGCGCCGCTACGCGCGATCCGGCCCACCCTGCCGCGCTGGTTCCCGCGGGCGAACGAGATCATCAAGCTGCTCGGCGCCCATAGCCTGCTCGCCACACCTACCGCCGCGGAACTCGCGAATCCAATGCTGCGGCCGCTGATCGATCGCTACTACCAGGGCGCCAACGGCGTCGACGCGAGCGAACGGATCAAGGTCTTCCGCGCGGCCTGGGACTTCGTCGGCACGGCGCTTGCCGGGCGCAACGAGCTGTACGAGCGCTTCTACCTCGCCTCTGCAGCCCGTAACTATCAGATCGCACACGCGGTCGAACAGGACCGTCGGAAGGGGGCGCCGCATCCCCTGCTCGATCAGGTGCTCGCCGGCGAGGAAGCCGCCATATGATCGGCGTCCTCGCCCTTGTCACGATACGTGACCCGGAGTGGAGTTGATGACCGCCGCCCGCTTGCGCTCGCTGCTCGCCCAACCAGGCGCCATCACCGCACCGGGGGCGTATGACGCGCTCACCGCCCGGATTATCGAGGCCTGTGGCTTCCCGGTGGTGTATATGACCGGCTATGGCACGTCGGCGACGCTGCTGGGTCAACCGGATGTTGGTCTGCTCTCGTTGACGGAGATGGTGGACAATGCCCGCCGGATCGTCCAAGCGGTGCGTGTTCCCGTGATCGCCGACGCCGATACCGGCTACGGCAATCCCCTCAACGTCGCCCGCACGGTACGCGCCTACGAGGCGGCGGGTGTGGCGGGCCTCCACCTCGAGGATCAGGTTTCGCCCAAGAAGTGCGGCCACATGTCGGGCAAGCAGGTGATCCCGGCAGCCGAGATGGTGCAGAAGCTGCGCGCCGCCGTCGAGGCGCGCCGCGATCCAGACCTGCTGATCATCGCCCGCACCGATGCCCGTGCGGTCAATGGGCTGGATGATGCGCTCGATCGCGGCCGGCGCTATCTGGATGCGGGCGCAGACATGCTGTTCATCGAGGCGCCGGAGAGCGAAGCAGAGGTCGAGCGCATCGCGCAATCGTTCGACGGTCCGCTCCTGTACAACTGGGCCGAGAGTGGCCGCACGCCGCCGCTGCCGCTGGCCCGGATCGAGGCGCTCGGCTTCAAACTGGTCATCTATCCGGTGACGGCGCTCTTTGCCGCCACCCGCGCGATCATGACCGCAATGACCGCCCTCCGGCGCGACGGGGATTCCGGACATTTTCAGGATGAACTAATTCAGTTCGCCGACTTCAATACCTTCATCGGCCTGCCCGCCGCGCAGGAGATGGAATCCCGCTATGCGACACCAGGAGGAGCATGACCAGTACCGACGCACCGATCCGTGCGCTGATCCTCGACCTGGGCAACGTCCTCATTCATCACGACAACGATCGGCTCTATCGCGATCTGGCTGACGCCTCCGCGGGCGAGCCGGCGGTGGTGCTCGATGCATTGAGGAGCGAAGGTGTTGGCCGGATGATCAACACCACCGACGGCCCGCCATCACTGGTCTATGAAGCGATCGCCCCCGCGATCGGCTTTCGCGGCGACCTTGTCGCCTTCAGCGCGATCTGGAACGGAATCTTTACTCCGTATGCCGCGATGACGCCGATCATCGAGGCGTTGCGTGGCCGAGTCCGCCTCCTGGTACTCTCCAACACGAACGCGATGCACATGGACTACATTCGCGCGCAGCTGCCGGTGCTCGATGCGTTCGATGCAGTGCTCACCTCGTATGAGCTTGGGATGATGAAGCCGGAAGCGGCGATCTATCGGGCGGCGCTCAGCGTGGCCGGCGTTGCGCCCGAGGAAGCGGCGTTCTTCGACGATGTTCTCGGACACGTCGAGGGCGCCCGCGCCGCCGGCATCCGCGGGTTCCTCTTCACCGACGCGCGCCAGTTTGTGCAGGACCTGACCGGGCTGGCATTGTGGCCCGTTCCCGGGGATGACAACCGTCGCATGCTATCCTAGAGACAATCGCCCGTGCGGGCGTTCTTTGATACCTCAGCTTCCCGTGCGGTGAAGGTAACTGTGATGAAAACCACAAACCATCGGTCCAACGGTCCGGCCATGCCCTCATGGGAGATCTCGACGCTCGCCAACGGCCTCCGTGTGGTCACCACCCCGGTGCCCACCTCACAGGGCGCGAGCGCCAATATCTTCATCGGTGTCGGATCGCGCGCCGAGTCGCGGCGCGTCAACGGCGTCTCCCACTATCTGGAGCACATGCTCTTCAAAGGGACGGACCGCCGGCCGGACGCGATCACGATCGCCGAGGCGATTGAGGGCGCCGGCGGTGTGCTCAACGCCTACACCGCCAAAGAACTGACCTGCTACTGGAACCAGGTGCCCTTCGACATGCTCGACGTGGCGATGGACGTGGTTTCGGATATGGTGCTGCACTCCCGGCTCGACGAGGAAGAGATAGAGCGGGAGCGAACGGTGGTGCAGCAGGAGATCCGCCGATCGCACGATCAACCGGGCGCATGGGCGGGAGAATTGATGTCGCTCGCCGTCTATGGTGATCAGCCGATCGGATGGAGCATCGCCGGGTCGCTGGAGACAGTCCAGGGGCTCACGCGCGAGGACATGGTCGGTCACATCGCCACCTGGTATACGCCGGCGAATTCCGTGCTCAGCGTCGCGGGAAACGTGACGCACGAACAGGTGATGGCGCTCGCCGAACGGCACCTTGGCGGATGGGACGGGGCCATGACGCCGGCGGTTCCCCCGGCCAGTGATGGCGTCGCCCCGGAAAATGTCCTCGTCGATCTGCGGGATATTTCCCAGTGCAACGTGGCGATTGGTCTCCGCGCTATCCCCCGGAAGGACCCGGACCGCCATCCGCTGACCATTCTGAATAACGTGCTCGGACGGGGCATGAGCAGCAGGCTGTTCAAAGAGGTGCGCGAGCGGCGCGGTCTGGCCTATTCCGTGGGGTCCGGGATCAGCCGGCACACGGACACGGGCAGTCTGACGATCTCGATGGGCGTCACGGCAGAGAACCTGCGGGAGGCGATCTCCGTCAGCCTGAACGAGTTGCGCCGCCTCGTCGAGGAACCGGTTCCCGAGGAGGAACTGACCAAGGCGCGGGACTATGCGTCGGGCAGCTTCCGGCTTGGACTGGAAGGCACGATGTCGCTCGGCCAGCGTGCGGGTGAAAGCCTGCTGCTCCTCGGCGAGATCGAGCCGATTGACGATGTGGTAAACGGGTTGCGCGCCGTCACGGCCGAAGACGTCCAGCGGATCGCGGCCCGCATCTTCCGCTCCGATAACCTCGCCTTGTCTGTGGTCGGCCCCCAGACTGATGCCGATGACCTCCGCGATCTGCTGACCATTTCGTGACGGCGGCACGGCCGAACCTGGCTGCTTGACCGAAACATGCCGGTTCTTGAGACTGACGATAGAGCGACCACGGGGAGGCCGCAACTCGATGCCGCTGCTCTTCGAACTGGGGACCGCGCCCGGCGAAACGCTGGAACTCGTCGCCGTCTTTGTCACGATGATCGGAACGCTCGCCATCCTGGCGGTGCTGGGCCATTGGTGGCAGCGCTGATCAGACGATCGATGTGGTACATGCGCGACGCCCGGGACGCACGCCCGGGCGTCGCTATCTGCCTCGTCTGGCTGACCCTCTGGAGCGGCGTCTTTGTCGTCGCGTGCGCGCCGAGCCGGCCCGAAATTCCGACCGAGCGCCGGGTGTGGGAGGGGCCGACGAACACGGTCGCCTCCAGCGGTGTGGTCCACCATGAGCGACGCGAGATCGCCCAACAGATCGCCGTGCCGGCGTGCATTAGTGTCGGCTCGGATCAATACCGCTTCGACCGGATTGAACCCTTCGCCGGTGGCGGCACGAATCCGCCTGGATTGAACGACACCTTCCACCGGCTCGATCGATGGCGGCTCTGGACCGACCCCGGACCCCTCGAAGGCCACGCGCAGATCACCGTCACCATCCGCGGATCGACCGGCATCGTCGCGCAGTACGAGCGCCTGCCGGCCGGCGAGACGTGCATCGCGGACGGCTGAATCGCGATCTTCCAACCTCGAGGGAACACGCGCCGCTCTGACAACCCGCGGCACTGACCCAAGATCGCCCTGGGAGCGCGGGCATCCTGCCCGCCCGGTTGCTTGTCCTCGTTGCGGGCAGGATGCCCGCGCTCCCAGGGGGCGTCTGCCCGCCGATCGATTCGGAGCCGAGAACTGCTCAACCCGTCCTCCGTGCCCCAATCGGCGCGGTGGTGACGTTCCTCCTTTGTCGGCCACTTATGTCGCGCTGAGGACACCGTACCGAAGTATCAGACCTTCGGTACCCGCTCGCTAGCCCCGATGGGCGATGGCGAATGTCAACGACTGGACGACACTTGCTTTCGCGGGGTTATTCATGCGAACGCTATGTCATAAGGCATCCCGATCGGTGTTGCTCGCCGGCCTACTTCTTGGCCTGGCGGCCGTGCTCCTGCATGGGTGCGCCCGTGAAGGTGGTGTCAGCGCCTCGGCGCCGGTCCAGCCGACTCCGGAAGCCGCGATCGAAGCATACGTCCTGTCGACCGGCGATCAGTATGCCGGACTTTGTGAGCAGACACGCTCACCGGACGACATTGGTAAGGTGTGCTCCAAACTGATCGAGCAACGTGAAGACCTTCAGGCCCATTTGATCGGGCGCACCTTCAGCGAGTTCAGCACGTGGATCTTCGTGACGCCGCGCGACAGTGGTTGGACCGTGCTCGGCACTGAAGCGCTTGACTTCCACGACATGACCGGGTCGATCCCCTGGCCGAACTAGCGCCGGATTAGTCGCTCATACCTGCCAGGTCGCGCTTTCGTTGCTCGCTGGCCAGCGCGGCGTGGTTGAGAATGTTTCGCCCCATCGTCGAAGGTTGTAGCTGCGCGCGAGCCGCGTAGATCTGCCGGCGCAGATCATGTGCCTCGGACGATACTGGTTCCGCGATCACGGCGAATTCGACCACATGGCAGGCAAGCCGCAGGTTCCCCTCGGCAAGCAGCGCCGCGGCGCGGTCGAGCACCGGTTGAAGCCCACCGGCCAGCGTCACCCATTCCCGCGCCTGCTCCAACCGGGGCGCCGGCAGCAGGTTATCCGGCTCGCCATCCCACCAGCCGCCGTACAACCGCCAGATGTTGCGCACGATGAACTGCGGGTCGTCGTAGACCGGCCGGAGAAAGGGCTTCTCCAGCAACCCGGCCGGCGGCGTCACCGCATGGATGACCCGGTCCAGCGTGGCGCCACGGTTCATCAGCGCCAGCGTCTGCGATTCGAGCGACTCGAGCAGCGTCGCCGTGTCCAGCAATGCCTCCTGGACCCGATCGCCGCCGAAGATCGGCAGCCCGTGACCAGGGACCAGCAGTTCCGGACTCAGTGCTGCCATCTCGCGCAGCGCCGTGGCCCACTCGCCGGCATACCGCTGCACCTTCTGGGGATTGCCGGCGTTTGGGGTCGCCCAGATGAAGAGATCGCCCGGTGCGAGGATCTTCCGCTCTGGAATCCAGGTCCACGTGGCATCCTCGGTTTCGCCCCGCGCCGCGTGCAGTTCAAACGTGAGATCGCCCTGCTTGAAGGTGATGCGATCCGTATACTCCACGTCGGGATACCGGTAGGTATCGGGCCACTGAAACCGAGCAGGCGGCAGCTCGAACTGCCGGATATTGATCGCCGTGTTCCAACCGAGCGTCTGCCGGTAGCGATCAAAGTTTCGCCGGACCAGCGCCTGCGCGTAGACCTGTGGCGCCGGCCATCGCCGCTCGGCAGCTTCCTGTTCGAACGGACCGACGCCAAAGACGTGATCGACGTGATGATGCGAAAACACGGCGCTGTACAGCGGCGCCTCCGGCCGCCAGCGGCGCACGGCGGCGTGGAGCGGCGCCGCATCGCGGATCGCCCCGGTGTCGAGCATCGCCAATCCGGCGCCGGTATCGACTGTATTCGCGCTCGCGATCCCTTTGTAGAAGAGCAAGCCGTCGGCAATCTCCTCACCATCCATACACAGCACCCGCAACGGGTGCATCGTCTGGTTGTCCACCTCCCCCTGCCAATATCGTTCCGCCAACTCTCGAATCGATGACATGACTCCACTCCTGTTGTGAATCGTAGAGACGCAGAGACTCGCATTGCATTATCGGAAATCTCTGCGTCCCCTGCGTCTCTGTGGTTCATTTCGGATCGACCTCTGCCGCTGTCTGACAGAGAATGATGGCAGATAGCCAAGGAGGATCGGCGATGGCGACGATGGCGCAGGCGCATGACTGGCGGGAACTGGCACAACAGTTGCGGGTGGATAGTATTCGGTCCACAACGGCCGCCGGATCGGGACACCCCACCTCCTCGATGTCCGCCGCGGACCTGATGGCCGTCCTGCTCGCGCGGCATCTTCGCTATGACTTCGACCGCCCCGACCTCGCCACGAACGACCACTTCATCCTTTCCAAGGGTCATGCTTCGCCGCTGCTCTACGCCTTCTACAAGGCCGCCGGCGCAATTTCCGACGACGAGTTGCTGACGTTGCGGCAGTTCGGCAGTCGTCTGGAAGGCCATCCGACACCGGTGTTGCCCTGGGTCGATGTAGCCACCGGTTCACTCGGGCAGGGCCTTCCGATCGGCATCGGCGTTGCGCTCGTGGGCAAATACCTGGACAAGCTACCTTTCAACGTCTGGGTGCTGATGGGCGACAGCGAGATGACGGAAGGCTCGGTCTGGGAGGCGATCGACAAGGCCGGTCACTATCGATTGGGTAATCTGATCGGCATCATCGACGTCAACCGCCTCGGCCAGCGCGGTGAGACGGAACTCGGCTGGAACACCGCTGCCTATGCCGAGCGCGCCCGTGCCTTCGGTTGGGAGGCGGTCGAGATCGACGGCCACAATCTGGAGGAGATCGACAGCGCCCTCTCCCTCGCCGGCAACGGTCGCGACACGCCGCTGATGATCGTCGCCCGCACCGCGAAGGGCAAAGGCGTCTCCTTCATCGAGAACAAAGACGGCTGGCACGGCAAGGCACTTTCGGCTGAACAGGCAGACGCGGCGATCAAGGAGCTCGGCGGTGAGCGCCGCCTTGTCGTCAAGCCACAGGCGCCGCCGGACGGTGCAACACTGCCACGATCGTCGTCGGCGGCCGTGACTATGCCGCACTATGACCAGGGAACAGAGGCGGCCACACGCAAGGTCTTCGGCGAGTCACTGCGGGCGTTGGGCGCGCGGCCGGACGTGGTGGTGTTGGATGCCGAGGTCTCGAACTCGACCCACACCGAGGACTTTGCCGAGGTATATCCCGACCGGTTCTTCCAGATGTGGATCGCCGAGCAGCAGATGGTTGCCGCCGCGGAAGGCATGGCGGTGATGGGCAAGATCGCGTTCGCCGGGACGTTTGCCGCCTTCCTCTCGCGTGCCTATGACTTCATCCGCATGGGCGCCATCTCCCGCGTGAACCTACGGCTGTCCGGATCGCACGCCGGCGTCTCGATCGGCGAAGACGGCCCGTCGCAGATGGCCCTCGAAGACCTGGCGATGATGCGTGCCGTCCATGGCAGCACCGTCCTCTATCCCTGTGACGCCAACCAGACGGCACAACTCGTGCAACGCATGGCCGATCAAACCGGCATTTCCTACATGCGCACCACCCGCGAGAAGACGCCGGTGATCTACGACGCGGACGAACCGTTCGACATCGGCGGCAGCAAGGTGGTCCGCCGGTCCGCCACCGACCGCGTGACGATCGTTGGTGCGGGTGTGACCGTGCATCAGGCGCTTGAGGCCGCCGAGCGGCTCGCCGCCGAAGGCATCGCCGCCCGCGTGATCGACGCGTACTCGGTCAAGCCGATCGATGGAGCGACGCTCCGAGCCGCTGCCGCCGAGACCTCGGGCCTGATCGTCGTCGAGGATCACTGGCCAGAGGGTGGTCTGGGCGACGCCGTGCTTGCCGCGTTCGCCGATGCGCCGTCTCAGACCGAACCAGCCGCCACACTGCCACGGGTGGTCAAACTGGCGGTAAGGATCATGCCCGGTTCCGGGACGCCGGAAGAGCTGCGGGCGGCGGCAGGGATTGACGCAAATGCGATTGTCGAGGCGGCGCGGGCGATGGTTGGCCGTACCTAACCCCCCGGCCCCCTTCCCTCGCAGGGAAGGGGGTGTCTAATTCTACCGACGGTGTCAGTCGCTCGTCTGATTGCGCCAACGAATCTCGATCAACCCTGCCTCGACAGGACTCCCCCTTCCCTGCGAGGGAAGGGGGCCGGGGGGTTAGGTTACACGAATGCCCGAACCACCCGCTCTCACCCCGCCTGGCGACTTCCCGAATTGGCAGCGCTCGGTCGGATTCATCGCGGTCGGTGCCGGCATCGCCGCCTTCTCGATGAATTTCTGGATTCCGTTTCTGCCGCTCTACATGCGGGATCTTGGTGCGGAGACGGAGTCGCGGCAGCTCTTCTGGACGGCGCTGGCGCTGAGTAGCAACGGCATCTTTCGCATGATCGGCGGCCCAATCTGGGGAGTGCTCTCCGATCGGTACGGGCGCAAGCCGATGTTCGTGCGGGCGCTGTTTGCCGCAACGATAACGACACTGATCGCCGGACTGGCCACGGCACCGTGGCACGTCGCCCTGGCCATGGCGTGCCAGGGACTCCTCTCCGGGTTCATTCCGGCGGCGGTGGCGTTGACCAGCGTCAGCGTGCCGCAGTCCCGCCTCACCAGCGCGTTGGGTCAGGTTCAGGGCGCGCAGTATGCGGGCAGTACGGTCGGGCCGGCGGCGGGCGCATTGCTGGCGCAGTTCGTCGATCTGCGCGGTGCGATCCTCGCGTCGGCGATCCTACCGTGCATCGCGGCGACGATCGTGTTGATCGGTGTACCGCGCGACCGAATTGCGTGGCAACCACCGGCCGCCCGCGCTTCCGGTCGCACCGGATGGCGGCGGGCGATCCCGGCCGGTGCCGGCCTTCAGTTCGGTTTGGGACTGCTGCTCTACTTCATGCTCTTCACGATGGTCGACCTCGTTCGTACCGCCGCTCCCGCCGCGATCTCGGCGCTGGCGGATACAGGGTCGGCGACCGGCGCGACCGGCATCGCGTTCACGGTTTCCGGCATGGCGGGCGTCGCCGGCGCGCTGGTGCTGTCTCGATTTGTCGGAAAACCGGGTGAGTTTCGTCTGTCGCTGACGATCGTGGTGGCCGTCTGCGCCGTCTCACACATCGCGCTGGGACTCGCGCCGACCGTAACCCTCTTCATTGCCGCCTATGGTGTCGCCTCGCTCGCCCGCGGCGCGATGCTGCCGGCGACCAATACGATCATCGCGGCAAGCGTCCCGTCGGAGCGGCGCGGTACCGCCTTCGGCATCGCATCGGCGGTGCAGGCGAGCGCGTTCATCGTTGGCCCGATGAGCGCCGCGCTGTTCGCCACCGTCTCGCTGTCGCTGGGGTTCATCGTGCTTGGTTTGGTCCTTGGCGTTACCGCGCTCATCACCCTGGTAGCGCTGCGTGAACCAAACCTGACAGCTCAGGTTCCCATTCAGGAAGAATCACCACGGTCGCCGACCCGCGCGCCGGCTTGACGGAGTGCTCATATTGGCAGGCCGGTAGAGAACAATCGACGTCGAACGCTCTCCCTTTAGACCGTGTGTGGAGTATAGTATCGGGCACATCGTAGCCGGGGAGGGTGAGAGTGTCCGCTACCAGCACGCCACAACGAGCACGGTCACTGAATGAGACGTGCGGGCGACGATCGGTCCACCTGGGGCGCTATCAGCTGATCATCGCCATCATCGCCGGCGTCGCCGCGTCAATGCTGAGCCAGGACGGCGCGGGCTTCGTTTCGGCGCAGCCTACCTCAGTATCGGTCCGCCTTGTCCATGTCTCGCCCGGTACCGCGCCGATCGACGCGTCGCTGGAAGGTCAGCCGATCGCGGACGGCGTAGCGTACGGCTCCGCGTCGAGCCGGATTCCCTGGCCTGGTGGTACGGCGCGGCTGCGGGTCACCACCGTCAACGAGTCGTCGCGGACACTGCTGGACACACCGGTCGAGCTCTCGCTCGACGGACCATCGACGATCCTGCTCACGGGCCTCGCATCGGGATCGCCGTCACTGTCCGCACTCGTCCTCGCCGACGACCTCGGATACACGCCGCCGGACCGCTCGCGTTTGCGCTTCGTCAACGCCGCGCCCGGCGCCGGCGCGGTCACCTTGATCAGCGGTGACCGCGCGACGCTCTTTGATGCCATCGGCTACGGCATGATGGGCGATGCCGTGCTCGATCCTGGTCCGATCACCCTGCGCGCACTGCCCTCCGGCCAGGGCGGCATGCCAATCGCCGAAAAGCAGCTCACCGCCGACCCGGGACGCAGCGCCACCGTCGTTCTTGCCGGGCAAACGGGGAGCGATCACAGTCGGAGCCTACTCATCTTCGACCACTCCCGCGCCGCGGTGTCGCGGCCGGCGCCAGGCGATCCCGGCGCGCCGGGAACAGTGCTGGTCGACGAGACGTTCGCCGATCCCGCCTCCGGCCTGCTGCCGGCGACCGCTCCGGCGACCGCATCGCTGATCTACGGTTATGTCGATGACGAGTACTCGCTGAGAAACCTGGAGGTCGCCACGCAATCGCTTGCTGTTCCGGTAGATGCGACCAACGCGACGATCGCCGTCGATGCACGGCTGATCGGCGACACCACGCGACGGACGGTATCGGTCGGGTGCCGCTTTGGGTCAGACACGACCGGCAACCGCGGCTACCGGCTCCGGGTCGAGCCGGGCGCAGGCGTGTTCCGGCTGGTGCGGGAGGACGGCACGCGCGATGTCTTCCTGCGCCGCGACCGCGTGTCGCCGGCCATCCATCGGGGCAACGAGCGCAACCGGCTGGAAATCACCTGCGCCGGCAACACGATCACCGCCGCGATCAACGGGACGGTGGTCACGACCGTGCTGGATAGTACCTATGGGTCAGGATCGTTGGTGATCGGCGTCGGCGCCCGCGCATCCGGCCTGACCAGCGAGGCGAGGTTCGACAACCTGGTGGTAACGGCACGATAGGAGCTAGCGAACGATCACTCCCGCGCCTTCGAACCCTTGATGCTTGAGCCGGACCAGGGCCTCCTGCGCATCTTCCGGTGGGAAGGTTGTGACGCGGGTTCTCACCGGGATGGCGGCCGCTTCATGGAGGAACGCTTCACCGTCGGCCCGGGTGTTGTTGGCGACGCTGAGCAGGCGACGTTCGCCGTAGAGCAGCGCGTAATCGAACGTGGGGATGGCACTCATGTGGATGCCGGCACAGACGACCACACCACCACGCTCAACTACCGATAGCGCGGCGGGAACCAATTCTCCCGCCGGCGCGAAGATGATCACCGCGTCGAGTGCCACCGGTGGCCGGTCGATCATGGTACCGGTCCACGTCGCGCCGAGCTGCGTCGCCAGCCGCCGATCGTCCTCGCTTCGTGCGAGGACGTAGACCGCGACGCCGCGGGCGCGGGCAACCTGGATCGTTACGTGCGCCGACGAACCGAATTCTAAGAATCCGAGGTGGGCGCCTGATCGAACGCCGGCAAGCGCGAGCGCTCGATAGCCGATGATGCCGGCGCAGAGCAGTGGCGCCGCCTGCTCGTCGGCGAATCCATCCGGCAGCGGATAGACGAACGCCTCGGGCGCGACCACGTACTCGGCGTATCCCCCGTCGGCGTCCCAGCCGGTGAAGCGTGCGTGCTCGCACAGGTTCTCTCGCCCGGCCGCGCAGAAGCGACAAGCGCCGCAGGTCCAACGCAGCCATGGCACACCGACCCGGTCGCCGGCCCGGAAGCGGCTCGCCCCCGCGCCGAGGGCATCGACCGTACCAGCAATTTGATGTCCAGGAACCAACGGGTGGCGATGCGATGGCAGGTCGCCCTCGATCACATGCAGGTCTGTCCGGCACAGGGCATTCGCGTTGACCCGGACCCGTATCTCACCGGGACCCGGTTCGGGCTGAGGAATCTCGGTCAACCGCAGCGGTCGCGCGGCAATCGGCGCGGGTCGGTCAAGGAGCCATGCACGCATCGACTCAGATATACAGGCGTCGCGCGCGGTTGTCGAACTTTGACGGCGCGCTGGGAATCCCTGACATCGCGTGTCTGGTGACTCCGAGCGACGTGAAGAATCCCGACTGGAGATATCTCCGCTACTGTCGAGATTCCGAGCGTCGCGAGGAATCACAAGGGTACGGAATGACAAGCACGAAGAAATGGTCAATCTCCCGTTGAGGGGATTTCCACCGGAGCGATATCATCGAACCCATGTTCGACCAGTATGTGAGACGTCCGTGACCACCGCCACACCGACCCGCCCATTGTTTGGCCCCTACCCGATCGCTGCCCTCGACGATGATGCCGCGCCGCCAAACACCATCCTCGACCTGAGCGATGCCGAGGCATCAGACTCCGGCTCGAAGGTGGAATTGAACTTCGAAATGCCCCGGCAACGCTGGATGCCGATCGACAGCGGCGGTGAATCGACTCTGCTCCCCGTCCGGTTCATCGACGGCTCGATCGTGTCGCGGCTGGCCGGGTCGCTCACCGTTGCTGGACGGCAGCGGCCGCTGATCGCCTCCTCGATCGCGGCGGCGGCGCTCGAATTGCGCGACCGCGGCCTCTCCCGCATGAGGGGGGCGATCTCGAAGCTGGTCGTCTCCGTCTATCGAGATGACATCGATCCGGACGTTCTGGAGCACGCGGCCGCACTCCTTCGCGAGCACGGTTTCACGCTGCTGCTCCGCGACATGGACTCCGGTCCGCGCGACTTCGATACCCTGCGGATGTCGACGCGCAATCGGGCGATGGACGAGATGGAATCGTGCGAGCGGGAGATCCTGCTCCAGGATCCCGCGGCGCCCGCGCTGGTAGACGGCCTGCTCGAACGGCGGCTGGTGCGGGTGCCCAACAAAGCGATCCCGGCCACCGGTCTGGTCAAGCGGCACGCCGCCACCTACCTGCCCGGCGACCTGCAGGAGATGCTCTATCGGATGAAACCCGGCCAACGCTCGCCGGCGTTCGTGATGGAGATCGACAACGTCGTGCTGGCAACCTTCTATCTGCGTCTGGCGTCGCCGTACGGCGCCTCACCCTCGTATGGTGTCGTACGGGTGACGACGCCGTTGGCATACCTGGAGCAGTGGCATGCCGGCGCAGGTCGATCGCGCTACCTCTCGGCGTTGGCCGCGTACCTCTACCGCCTGCGCCACCGCGACGAAGGCTACGACCGGGCCGCGATCAGCGTCGAGCCGATCGTGCGGGTCGAGGAGCATCTCAAGGCGATCCGGCCGGAGATCGATGTCGCCGTTCAACGATTGCGCCGGTTATTTCAGATGAGCGGCTCCCCGGAGGCGGTGGCATGACAGCACTCGAACTCTCACAGCCGATCGACCAGACCGCCGCTGCTGTCGGCCGGGTCGGCTGTCCACCGGGCCAGGAGGCGAACGTCGACGAGTTTCACTTCTGGGTGGCGCCGAACGCGCTGGTCGAACAGACCCAGATCGTGCGGGTCGACACGGTGATGGGCACGCAGCCGGTGACGATGTACGGCGTCGTCGAACAGGTCTATCGTCGCTCGCGGATCAGCACGATGCAGATGGAAGTCGCGGTTCACAACGCCGACCCGGTCCACGACGACCTGGAACTGGACCGCGATGGCGTCACCTACGCCAAAGCGCGCGTGATCAACACCGAGCCACAGATCCTGGCACCACCGGTCGAGGGCAGCATCGTCCGCACCTGCGTCGGTACCGAAGCGGAGAGGGCCTACGAGATGCACCTCTACGGCGAGGAGCGCGGCGTCTGCGTCGGCCTGATCCGCAACGGCGGCAACGCCACCGCCGGCCGCGCCTTCCTCGACCAGGACTTTCTCCTCGGCGCGCAGGCCGGACATCTCAACGTCAACGGCGCGGCCGGCTCAGGCACGAAGTCATCGTTCTTAACGATCGCCACCTACCAGACGGTGAACGCGCTCAAGGCGATGGCCAACCGTCGCGTCGGCTCCGGCGAACGCCCGCGCGTCAAGGCGATCATCTTCAATGTGAAGGGGTTCGACCTCTTCTGGTTGGACCGCTGGTCCAATCGCTTCACCGAGGATGACGCCCGCATCTGGCGTGAGATGGGCGTTGGCTCGCCCGATCTCTTCCGCTCGATCGCCTATTACGCGCCGGAGCGGGCGCAGCGCAGCGGCGATCCAATCGCGATCGAAACCGACCGACCCGGTGACGTGCGCCCCTATTCATGGTCACTGAAAGATGTGATCGACCTGGGTCTCTTCGAGTTGCTTTTCTCCAACGAGACGCGCGCCAACGAAAACATGGTCACACTGATCAACATGTTGCAGCACCGGCTTTCCGGTCCGAAGCGGCGATCAGTCCGGGATCGGCTGGGTGTTGAAGCGAACGGACTCCACGAGGAGAGCGAGGCAGAACGCGCCCGCCGTCAATTGCTTGATGCGGCGGAGACGGTCTTTGACCCCGAGAACTCATTCGGTTCACGCACGTTTGGTGGACTGCTCAATGAGATCCAGAACCGCGCGGCGCCGGACCAGGAGGAACTGACCGATGATACCCTGCGGCAGATGAGCCGTTCCACGATCCAGGCACTCTGGCGACGGTTGCAACGAGTGCTGGGACCGAACTCCGGATTGCTCCGCCGCGACGACGAGGACGGGCGTCCACTCCTGTTGGTGACAGGCGACGAAGATGTCTCCGTGATCGACATCCAATCGATCGGAGATGCGCATCTCCAGCGATTCGTGATCGCGTCGGTCCTCCAGCAACTGATCCAGTGGCGTACGGGCCGGCTCGGCGGCAAGCACGAGTACTTTCTCGTCGTGATCGACGAGCTGAACCGATATGCGCCGCGCGGCGCATCGGACGCGATCACCGAACGATTCGAGTACGTCGCCAGCCAGATGCGCTCACGCGGCATCATCCTCTTCGGCGCTCAACAACAAGGTTCGCGCGTTTCCGAAGTGGTGATCGAGAACAGCCAAACACGGGTGCTCGGCCGATCCGGCGGACAGGAACTCGCCGACTCGATCTGGCGTGGCTTCTCCGAAGGCGACCGTAAGCTCGCTCTCCGCTTGACCGCCGGCGATAAGGTGATCGCGGCACCAAATTTCCGCGAGGCGCTGCACGTCCGCGTTCCGCGGCCACCGTGGGCGATGCGCCCGGAGGAGCAACAGGCAGAACCACAACCGTTCCTTGGCGATGCGCGACCCTCCGAAGGTGCCGGCCTGAAGCGTGCCCGCACCTCCGAGAACGGAATTGAATTGCAATCGATGCTGGACGTGTAGGGGAACCTAACCCCCCGGCCCCCTTCCCTCGCAGGGAAGGGGGAGCCTCACGCAACCGAGGCTACCAGTACTTCGTCTGAGAACACCGACGACCCTCGTTCAACCACGGTAAACCAGGACTCCCCCTTCCCTGCGAGGGAAGGGGGCCGGGGGGTTAGGTCACTCGCCGGCGTCCGTATACTCGACCTCTCCCGCGTCTGGGCCGGTCCGCTCGCGACGCGGATCCTCGCCGATCTCGGCGCCGACGTGATCCGCGTCGAAGCGATCGGCGGCCACGGCGCCCGCGTCGTCCCCGATGCCGTCATCCAACGCTCGCGCCGCTACCCAAACAACCAGGCCGGCGACCGCCCCTGGAACCGCGAGGGCATGTACAACAAGTTCAATCGCAACAAGCGCGCCATCACGCTCCAGCTGAACACTCCCCAGGGCAAGTCCGCCTTCGAGCAGTTGGTCATGAAGTCCGATATCGTCATCGAGAACTACAGCCCCCGCGTCATGCCCCAGCTCGGCCTCGGCTACGACCGCCTGCGCGCGCTCAATCCCGGCATCATCTATATCGGCATGCCCGGCTACGGTTGGTCCGGCCCCGCCCGCGACTGGGTCGCCTACGGCACCACGCTCGAACCCGGCGCCGGCCTCTCCAGCCTGATGGGCTACCCCGACTCCGGCCCCTACAAGTCCGGCGTCGCCTGGGCCGACCCGGTCGCCGGCCTCAACGCGGCGGCCGCCCTGCTCGTCGCCCTCTGGGACCGTCGCGCCGATCCCGCCGGACAGGGACAGGCGATCGAGCTGGCCCAGCTCGAAGGAATGATCAGCTTCGCCGGCGAAGAGATCCTGGCGGCACAGGCACGCGGCCACAACCGCCCCCGTCTCGGCAATCGCCACCCGTTCGATGCGCCCCAGGGCTGCTACCCCTGCCGCGGTGACGACCGCTGGATCGCGATCAGCATCACCGACGATGCCGCATGGATCGCCCTCTGCGCCGAGGCCGGCTTCGACGCCGCCTGCGCCGCCCTCCCCCTGGACCAACGCATCGGCGCACACGACACCCTCGACGCGATGATCGCCGCCTGGACGATCGAACACGACCAAATCGACCTGATGCACCGCCTCCAATCGCGCGGCATCGCCGCCTGCGCCGTGCTCGACGCCAAAGGGTTGGTCGAAGACCCCCACCTCGCCGCCCGCGGCTTCTTCGTCACCATTACCCACCCCGACGCCGGCACATACCCCTTCCCCGGACAGCCGATTCATCTGAGCGAAACGCCCGCCACCATTCGCCGCCCTGCCCCCGGACTGGGCCAGCACAACCGCGAAGTGCTCGGCGGTATCCTCGGCATGACCGACGCCGAGCTCGACGAACTGCACGCCGCCGGTATCATCGCGAACGAGCCGCCGGCATAGCAAAGAGGAATGACATGGGAGACACCACCGCCGACGGCTGGCTGCCGGAGATCGAAGAACTGCAACGTCGCCTCGAACTAGCCCGCGCCATGGGCGGCCCCGACCGCATCGCCCGCCAGCATGAGCAGGGCAAGCTCACCGTCCGCGAGCGCATCGACCGCCTCGCCGACCCCGGTTCCTTTCGCCCGTTCATGGAGCTATCCGGTCAGGGCGTCTACGCCGGCGACGGCTCCCTTGTCGACTTCCGCCCCAAGGCATCGGTCGAGGGCGTCTGCAAACTCGACGGCCGCAAGGTGATCCTCTCCGGCGGTGACTTCACCTCGCGCGGCGGCTCCGGTGGCGGCTCCGGTGGCGGGCTGGGCATGGAACTCTCGGCAAACCGCCGCGCGCTCGAATGGCGGCTGCCCTTCATCCGTCTGCTCGACGCCGCCGGCGGCAGCGTCCGCTCGTTCGAAGAGTACGGCCGCACCTATCTGCCTGACGGCAACACCATGTCTGCCTGGGATGTGAAGCTGCTTCGCGCCGTGCCGGTCGTCTCCGCCGTGCTCGGTTCAGTCGCCGGACTCCCCGCCGTCAACGCCTGCATGGCTCACTTCAACGTCATGGTGCGCGGTACCGCCCAGCTCTTCCCCGGTGGCCCGCCCGTCGTCAAGGCCGCCCTCGGCTACGACATAACGAAAGAAGAGCTTGGCGGCGCCCAGATCCACGGCTCCGTCAGCGGCGTCGTCGACAACGTCGTCGAAACTGAAGACGAGGCGTTCGACACGATCCGCCGCTTCCTCAGCTACCTGCCGCCCAGCGTCTGGGAGATGGCGCCCCGCTGTCAGTCCGCCGACGATCCCGAACGCCGCGACGAGCGCCTGCTCTCGATCGTTCCCCGCAACCGCCGCCGCACCTACAACGCCTACAAGGTGATCGAGAGCGTCGTCGATCGCGGCTCCTTCTTCGAGATCGCGCCCGACTACGGCCGCCCCCGGATCACCGGACTCGCCCGCCTCAACGGCTACCCGGTGGGCATCATGGCCAACAACGCCATGTTCGGCGGCTCGACCGATGTCGCCGGCGGCGACAAGGTGATCCGCCTGATCCAGCTCTGCGACACCTTCCATCTCCCCCTCGTCTCGCTCGCCGACGAGCCCGGCTTCACCGTCGGCCTGGAGCAGGAGAAGCGCGGCATCGAGCGCGCCGGAGCCCGCCTCGTCATCACTACCAACGACAGCCAGATGCCCTGGATCACCGTCGTCATGAAGCAGCTCTACGGCGTCGCCGGCCAGTGCCAGCACCGGCCGAGCGGCATGTTCCGTCGCTACGCCTGGCCCTCGGCCGAATGGGGCTCGATGCATATCGTCGGCGGCGCCGCCGCCGCGTACCGGCGCGAGATCGAATCGGCCCCCGACCCAGAGGCCAAACGTCTGGAGATCGAAGCCCGCCTCCAGGCGATCGCTTCCCCCTTCCGCACCGCCGAGGCGACCGGTCAGGACATCATCGACCCGCGCGACACCCGCCCCCTCCTCTGTGAATTCGTCGAAGAGGCACAAGCCATCCTCAAGACCCAGCTCGGCCCCACCGCCGTCCCCTACCGCCCGTAACCGATTCGCCCAAGCCATTCACCACCAAGGCGCCAAGGTAGACGTTGACCTGGCGTTTTGGTGGTTCACCAACGACCTCAGTCTGACGCGGCGCCCACGTCCTGGTGGCTCGCCTCGGCAAAACCATCGACGTGGACCGGTGCTGTGAGCGTGATCGCGGCGCCGGCGCCCGGCGCGCTCGTGATCTCGATCGCAATCCCGGCCGTCGCCGCCCGCTCGCGCATCGAGCGCAGGCCCATGCCACCCCGGCGTCCGTCGGACGACACTTCCGCCGGAACAGCCGGATCAAAGCCGCGGCCGTTGTCGGTCACCGTCACGCGGAACACGCCACCGCGCTCGGCCAGCGTGACGGTCGCCTCAGTCGCCTCGGCATGTTTCGTGATGTTGGCGAGCGCCTCCTGCACGATTCGGTAGATCGCTGTCTCGGCCTCAGGCGCCAATCGCGCATCAGTCTCTGCCCGAAAAGCGATCGTCAGCCCGGAGCGCGTCTGATAGGAAGCGGCCAGCTTCTCCAACGCGCCGGACAACCCCTCCTCGTCGAGTGCGACCGGCCGCAGCGTGACCAGCAACGCCCGCATCTCGGCGAGCGCCTCCTTCGCCACCTGCCCGACCCGCGCCAGCGTCTTGCCCAACGCCGGCACGCCCCGCTCGTACTGGGCCTGGGCGGCGCCGGTCAGCATGCCCAGGCTGAAGATCGACTGCGTCACCGAGTCGTGCAGGTCACGCGCCAACCGCGCGCGTTCTTCGAGTACCGCCGTCTCTCGATCGCGCAGCACCAGCCGGGCGTGCTCGATCGTCAGCGCCGCCTGGTCGGCCAGCGCCTGGACAAGCGCGACATCCTCGGACGAGAAGCGGCGCGGGGCCGGATCGCCGACCCACAACACCCCGATCGGTCTGCCGGCGACCAGCATCGGGGCTGCAATGGTGGCGCGCAGCATCGCGGCTGCCTCGCTCGGCCCCCCCTCAGCATCCCCGACGGCGATCGCCCGTCGCTCGATCAACGCCCGCCGGATCGCAGCATCGACCTCGCCCGCCGGACCACTGCTCCATCCGATCACCTCTCCGGCGGTGCGTGGCGGCAGCGGACCATGCGCGGCAGTCGAGCGCAGATGATGGCCACCATCCTCGATCAGGCACACCTCGGCGACCTGCGTCCCGCTCAGATGAGCGGCCGCATCAACCACGACCCGCAGGACAGCATCGGAATCGGGTATGCCCAGCAGTTGCTCTGTGATCCGTGACAGCGCCGTCACCCGCTCGAGCCGGCGATCAGCGTCCTCCCGCGCCGCCCGCTCCTGCTCCGTCAGGCGTGCGTTGCGCAGGGCGACAGCGATCTGGTCGGCAAACGCCTGCGCCAGCCGCACCTCGTCCTCGCTGTACAGGCGCTCGCGCCGGTGGTAGAGCGTCAGCCAGCCGGCCACCTGTCCGCCCGGCTCGCGCAGCGGCAGCCGCAGCCCGCTGACCAGCCCCTCCCGCCGCAGCGTCGCGGCGAAGTCCGGATCGGCGGTGCGGACCACCTCGGCGAAGTCCCGCACGAAGGCGGGTTGCCCCGTCAGCGCCGCCTCCGTGCCTGCCGCGACATGACGCCGGTGCTCCGCCGCCAGCCGCTGGTGAAATTCGTCCGAGAGTCCGCGGGTGGCCTTCAGACGCGGCATCTGCGACTCGTCAAACAGCCAGACAGCGCAACCGTCCGCACCCAGCACCGCCATCGCGTGATCGACGATCCGCCGCAGCAGACTGTCCGTGTCCCGTACCGAAGCGATCTCGGCGGCAACCACCTGGAGCGTGTGCGACTTCTCGACCAGGCGGGTGTACTCGTCGGCGTGCGACGTCGATTCCACATCGGCATTCGGGCGCTTGGACACATCGCGGATCACCGCGAGCGCGTACGGCGTCGCTTGGCCGTCGGGAAGGGAATAGGGACTCAGCGATAGCTCGATCGCGAACTCTTCGCCGGACCGGCGCAACGCGGTCAGACTGACGACGCCCGCGCCGTCGGCGGTCGTGTCGCGAATAGCGGCAGCGAAGCGGGCCAACCCCATCCAGTGCAGTCCGCGGAGGTGCGCCGGCACCAGCGCATCAACCGTCAGCGCCAGCGCCTCGGCAGCGGTATACCCAAACATCGCTTCAGCGGCAGCACTCCAGAGGACGATCCGATCGGCGTCAACATCTGCGACGACCACGGCGTCATCCGGCCGCGAGGAGAGCGCGCCGAGACTGGCGTCGAGCGGCGCCCGATGATCGCGGTCCATGCCGGCCGGCCCCTTCCCACGTTCGGCGTGTACGTGCGGCGCGCCCACCAACCCGAGCAACGCACCACCTGCTCTGCCATCGCCGCGTCGGCGAGGATCACAGGACACTGCGGCGCAGGAATATTACTCACACCAGCATAGTCCGCGCCACACACCCGTGCCACCGCCGTTGGGACGTAGCCCGGCACGGACAAAAGTCAGCCGCTATCGACCCGCATCCGATTCAAATCCAGGGACGCGAACCCATTCAGGAGACGCCCGGCGACTCAGTGATTTGGGACAGACGTGGGATGGGCAAGATTGCTGATGATGCTCTGACAATGCTCACCAAGTGGACAACATCGCCGACCATCGCTGGGTAGTCCGGACGCATGCATGAGTGCGTTGCTGTGACCCAGGCCACACGCGCTCAAGCGCGTGGCTCCGTGGTACACTCACCGTGCAGTCCTGCACGGAGGTGTGCCATGCCGGAGAATGTTCGCTACCACGGCCCGCCGCGCGATCCGGCCGCCGTGATCCACGCCGCGCTCACCGACCCGGAGTTCGTGCGGCAGATCCTTTCGTCCTACGAAGCGCAACTGCAGGGTGAGCTGGGCACACCTCTCAAAGAGATCCAGTCGCAGGAACGCCGGGGCGCCCGGTCCGCCTAACATGCGCGAGGCGATCCTCAGCCCCGCCGCCCGCGCCTATCGCGACGAGATGAGCGACCTCGAACGCACAGCCATCGATCGGCGCATCGCGCACCTCGAATACCACCCCGCACCGGATCACGTGACCACCTTCGCCGTACCTGGCGTGACTGGCTTCCTCATCTACGACGATGGGGAGTGGCGCATGTCGTACGCTATCCTCAATGAGGCAACGATCCTCATCCGATCGGTTGCCCACATCCTCGATCTCCCAAGCTAACCATCTGCCATCGCGCCGCTCCACGTGCCGTCCGCCGGTTGACCGTGCGGCACCCGTTCGATCACGCTGACCATGCCCACCGCACGGCGAGGGCATCCACCTCTTCCACTGATCTCGAAACTGTATGAGGGCCGGGCCGGAGATCGAACGCTGAGGGTTTGGGTCGAGCCTAATAGTAATCCTGTGTACGTACTGTCCGGTCTACGCGTAATCGCTCCAACGGCTAAAGATGTAGAGAAACGGCAATTGGCTCCGATCGTGACGCTGACCCAAGACCATATCTGGGCTTCTTCACGCAATTCTGATTTTGGTAGCAACGAGGGCCTTCAGGCGCGGGAACCACGTCTCGTCGAACATCCAGATGGCACACCCATCCGCCCCGAGCACCGCCATCGCATGATCGACGATGCGCCGCAGCAGGCTGTCAGTATCGCGCACCGAGGCGATCGCGGCGGCAACCACATAGCTCGCGTCATGCACGCCCGCCACCGGCGCTGGGACGTGGCTCGATGCGGGCAAAAGTCAGCCGTGAACGATACGCGCCCGATTCCGATCTACAGATACGAAGACACTCGGAGACGCTGCGCACCTGAGTCATGTGGGAAAGAGTTGGGATTTTGGGACGGGCATCGGTGGCTCCGTCATTCTGAACATACATAAAGGTGAAGGCAGCCTACGACAGCGGATGTGACGGTGTACCTCCATGCGGCCATGTCCGCCACTGCTCAAAGGCCTCCAGTCCGCTTTGGAGGATAGCTCGCCAATTGTTTGCCAGCGGCCGTACTCCAAACTGATTATCCTGGTCGTTAAGTAGCATCCATACAACCTCTTCCAGTGAGACACGGCCGGTAGGGTAATGTCCTGCTGCAAGGACTGGAATCACACCGGCCGCGGACCTCAGATGCAAATGCGGTCGTTTGACCCGGCTTCGATCGCTACTGGGGTGATAATGGTACGTTAGAAGCTCTTTCAACACACCCTCTATGACGTGGTAAATAGCATACTCGTAGTCGAGTGTTTGCACCTTCCATGGTCCGCGATCAGGATCATCCGGGACATATTGGAGCTGATATCGCTGACGCATCGCGAAGGCGAACCGATCCGATCCAGGCTTTGGTCGGAGTCGGACCGGTTCACCATCAGCAAGAACCATCGGGAACGACGCTTCGACAATCTTTTGACGCGACCAACCCGAAGGAGGATTCTGGGCGCTCACCTTCGCCTGCACAAGGCACGAGACGGCGCGCTGAATCGGCCGCAGATAGGCTTGAACTGCTTGGTAAGGTGTATCACCGGCCACTGGGCAAGAGCATCACGATCCGCATTACTTCTGGATCACGATCGGGGTCGCTATACTCGCCCGCTTCCCATCGGCTGATGAACTCGTCGCCACTGATTCCCAGTGCGCGACGCGCTGCCCGATCCACGAGCGTCAACCACTCACGACGATCAAGCATCTCGATCGATTCGTCGTCGGGTTGAACACGCGCAACCATGACCTCACCTCGCTTGGTAGCAGCGGGCGGATTCGAACCACCGACCAAGGGCTTATGAGTCCCCTGCTCTACCGCTGAGCTACGCTGCCGCACGCGCTCCGACGCATTCACAGCATCGTCGCGTCTCTACCCTCATTCTACCCATCGTCGCCGCTCAGTTCAACGCAACGTCGCTCCGCGACATCACCCCCATGACTCCGCACCGTACTCCTTTCAGGCGTACCAGACGCGCCCCCGCACCTCGTATAAACGACGCACAACGAAACGATGCGCAACCGACCACACCAGTAGAGGGCCAGGCTCTCCCCACGCAATTCGTGTTTACACCTCTCTAAGACGTGAATTCCCGCCCTAGCGCCGCTCTCGCGCCCCCATCTCGTCAGCCCGCATCGCGCGCAATGCTCTTGTGATCAGGAGGTCGATCGTGCCCGCAAAGCGCTCAGATTCGCGCCGCAATGGCGCCCGCCAGAACGGCACCGGCAACCGCAACGTCGATGACGCCATCCGAGACAACCAGGACGCCCGTCTGACCACCGACCAGGGCGTCCCCGTCAGCAACGATCAAAACTCCCTTCGCGCCGGACCGCGCGGCCCGGCCCTGCTCGAAGACTTCATCCTCCGCGAGAAGATCACCCACTTCGACCACGAGCGCATCCCCGAACGCGTCGTCCACGCCCGTGGCGCCGGCGCCCACGGCCACTTCCAGGTCTATGCGTCGATGGCCGAATTCACCTCCGCCCGCTTCCTCCAGGATCCCTCGGTGAAGACGCCCGTCTTCGTCCGCTTCTCCACCGTCGCCGGCTCGCGCGGCTCCTCGGACACACCCCGCGACGTCCGCGGCTTCGCCACCAAGTTCTACACCGATGAAGGCAACTTCGACCTCGTCGGCAACAACATGCCCATCTTCTTTATCCAGGACGCGATCAAATTCCCTGACTTCGTCCACGCTGTCAAACCGGAACCGCACAATGAGATCCCCCAGGCCGCCTCTGCCCACGACACCCTCTGGGACTTCGTCTGGCTCAGCCCCGAGTCGATGCACATGATGATGTGGCTGATGTCCGATCGCGCCATCCCCCGCAGCTTCGCCATGATGGAGGGCTTCGGCGTCCACACCTTCCGCATGGTCAACGCCGAGGGCCGCCCCCGCTTCGTCAAGTTCCACTGGAAGCCGGTGCTCGGCGTCCACTCCCTCGTCTGGGACGAGGCGCAGAAGATCTCCGGCAAGGACCCGGACTTCAACCGCCGCGACCTCTGGGACTCGATCGAGCGCGGCGACTTCCCCGAATACGAGCTCGGTATCCAGATGATCGAGGAGGGCGAGGAGGACGCCTTCGCCTTCGATATCCGCGACGCCACCAAGATCTGGCCCGAGGAACTGATCCCCGTCCGCCGCATCGGCAAGATGGTCCTCGACCGCAACCCGGAGAACTTCTTCGCCGAGACCGAGCAGATCGCCTTCCATATCGGCAACCTCGTGCCCGGCATCGACGTCACCGATGACCCCCTCCTCCAGGGCCGCCTCTTCTCCTACCTCGACACCCAGCTCATCCGCCTCGGCGGTCCCAACTTCGCCCAGATCCCGATCAACCGGCCACTGGCCGAGGTGCATCACAACCAGCGCGACGGCTATCAACAGCACCGCGTCGATCGCGGCCGTGTCTCCTACAGCCCCAACTCGCTCGGCGCCGGCTCGCCCCGCCAGTCGGGTGAGGAAGCCCGCGGCTACGTCAGCTATCCCGAGGCAGTCCACGGCGAGAAGGTCCGCCAACGGAGCGACCGCTTCGACGACCACTTCGGTCAGGCCACCCTCTTCTGGAACAGCATGTCCCCGGCCGAGCAGGAGCACATCGTCCTTGCCTTCCGCTTCGAACTGGGCAAAGTGACGACGACCCATATCCGCGAGCGCGTCGTCGATCTGCTCACCAACGTCGACCTCAACCTCGCGGCGATGGTGGCCGAGGGCATCGGCGTCCCACCGCCCGCCCGCGATGACGCCGCTGGCGCACGCCGGCAGGCGCTGGCACGCCTGCGGCAGGGTTGGGAGACGTTCGGCTCGACCGCGACGCCGGGCGAACCGCGCCCCCAGGGCGTCGATCGCTCCCCCGCACTGAGCATGGCGAACACGGTCAAAGGCAACGTCAAGGGCCGCAAGGTGGCGATCGTCGTCACCGACGGCGTCGCCGTCGACGCCGTCGCACAAGTCCGCGAGACGCTGCTCAAGGCCGGCGCGCAGTCCGACATCATCGCCACCAAGCTCGGACCGGTGCAGAGCGCCTCCGGCGCCGCGCTGACGGCGGACAACTCCTTCCTCACCATGGCCTCGGTCATGTACGACGGCGTCTTCGTCCCCGGCGGCCGGGCAAGCATCGACGCCCTCCGCCAGAACGGCGACGCCATCCACTTCGTCGCCGAGGCATTCAAGCACGGCAAACCGGTCGGCGCCACCGGCGAGGGCCGTGACCTGCTCCGTGCAGCCGGAATCGACGGCGCATCCGGCACCGCCGATCAGGGTGTCGTTCTCTCCGAGAACGGCGATGCCGCCACCGCCGCCCACCAATTCGTCGACGCCCTCGGCCAGCACCGCTTCTTCATGCGCAAACAGGTCGCCATCATCTCGGCCTGACGGGAATCGAAAATGGCCACGACACGACGGCGCCAAGTCAGATTGAGGCTTGGCGCCGTCGTGTCGTGGTGGTGAACGTTCCGGGTCAGCGTGCCGCGATTGGCTCGCTATAGATGAAGTCGTCCATCACGACGAGGTCAACCCCAAGGCGATCCACCCGCCCGCCCTGCAGCGCGGCGTTCCCGTTGACGATTCGCACACGGGCGATCTCGCCGGTCGCTTGGCTCGTGGGGTTGACGAAGCTGACGCCGAGGAACGAGAAACCGCCGCTCCGGCCGCTCGGCGGCACGGTGAACCGGCCCAGCGACTGCCCATGGACGTTGAAGTACTCGATCGTTGTATTCGCCAGTTCGACATCAGTGAACACAGAGCCGAATCCCCGCACCGTCGCCGGCGTGTTCGTGCCGGGCACGAAGAAGTGGACATCGACCACGTTCGAACCAACGGCGGTGAACAGCCGCTGCGGACTGAACGCGGAGAATTCGTTCACGTAGCTCGGATCGATGTTACCGAAGCGCGCCGCCGTATTCGTCGGATTATCGCTGTCGGCGCTCACCTGCAGGCTCGATCCGGGCGTCGAAAAGACCGCGCCCCGTGGTGAATTCGTGTTGAAGAAGTTGCCGGGGAAGGCGTTGGGCGAGGCGACCGCGTCGGGCACGCCGTCCCAGTTGATCTCCCGCCGTCCGCTCGACGCCGGCGGATTCGCGCCGTTGTTCGCCCCGCCGAGATCGGCACGAAATCGATCGACCACGGCGGTGATATCGGCGGCGCTCACACCGCCGCCGGAACGGATCACCGACACCGAGTTCTGTGATGCCTGGGCCGGGTCGCCCTGGAAGAGTAGCGAACTGATGCCGCCGGCCAGCGCCAGCGCCGCGATGCCGATGCCGCGGGCAAGGGTGACGTTCATGCTCCTGGCTCCTTGTCGCTGTTTGGTAGCTGCAAGCATCCTCTCGCGACACGGCATGTCCCATGACTTTCGACAGCTCGATCCTGAACAACGCCTGAACTCCCACCCGACGTATTCCATGCAACTGGCCCTGGGAGCGCGGACATCCTGTCCGCATGGTCACTGACCGCCTTTGCGGACAGGATGTCCGCGCTCCCAGGCGACCCGACCATCAGTCGCTTGGCGTGCTGCCGGTCCGCGAGTGCGATGCGCCCGAGCCAGTCGCACCGGACATCACCGCTGGCGCCGCGCCACTCCGCACCACCACCTCGACGGGACTCGGCGTGATCCGATAGCCGCGCAACTCCGGCATCTTCGACGCGATCAGCCCGGCCACCGCCACGCAGCCGAGTCCGCCGCTGACCACCGCAAACGTCGCGCTCGTCAGCGCCGCGACCAGCCCCGACTCGACCGCGCCCAGCTGGTTCGACGCGCCGATGAACACCTGGCTGACGCTGCTCACCCGGCCGCGCAGCGCATCCGGCGTCGCCAGCTGGATCGTCGTGTGCCGCATCACCACGCTCACCTGGTCCGCTGCACCCGTGAGCCCATAGGCCACCAGCGACAGCGGAAACGAACGCGACAGCCCGAAGATGATCGTCGCCACGCCGAAGGCCGCCACCGCCATCAGCAGAACCCGCCCGGTCCGCTGTACCGGCGGCAGCGCCACCAGGATCACCGCCGTCACAAACGCCCCCACCGCCTGCGACGACGTCAGCAGTCCGTACCCGCGTGGACCCACTTCCAGGATCTCCTCGGCATAGATCGGCAGCATCGCCACCGCGCCGCCGAAGATCACCGCCACCATGTCCAGCGTCATCGCCCCAAGCAGCACCTGCCGCCGCCGCACGAACTGCACTCCCTCGACGATCGCGGCGATGCTCACCCGCCGCCGCTCCCCTTCGGCCGGACGTGGACGCAGGAACAGCAGCAGCACGATCGACGCACCGATCAGCGCCAGGTGCAGCGCGTATCCCGCGCCGACGCCGCTACGGGCGATCGCGACACCCGCCAGCACCGGCCCGGCGACGAAACCGAGCTGCTGCACGGTCGTGTTCACCGCCACCGCGTTGAGAAACGTCTCCCGCGGCACCACCAGCGGCAGCAACGCCTGCCGGGCCGGGTTCTCGAAGGACGCTGCCAGCGCGATCACCAGCACGAGCCCGTAGATGAACAGCAACGAGATCCAGCCGCCGGCCGTCGCCGCCAGCAACAGCGCCGAGCAGCCGAGCGGCACCAGCTGCGCCAGGATCAACACGGTCCGCCGGTTGTAGCTGTCCGCCACCGCCCCGCCGACGAGACTCATTCCCAACGCCGGGACAAAGCGCACTAGCCCGAGCACGCCGAGTTGCAGCGGTGACCCGGAAATCTCATAGACCTGCCACGCAATCACCGCCTGCAGCAGCGTCACGCCGGTGCCGGATAAGACGCGACTGCCGGCAAACCACCGGAAGCTGCCGATGCGGAGGGCGGCGAGTGGGTCATGTCGGGGTTGCGGTGGAGGGTCCGCTTCCTGATCGTTCATCTGCACCTACAACGTGTACCACGAGTCGGACGGGTGAAGCGATCACCCATCACGACCGATGTCGTGCCAGACGCGGCGTGCGCGTCGAGGTTATAATGTGTAAGGTGCTTCCATTCGATACACGAGGTCCGCCCCTTGCCTGCTGACTGTCCCACCCTCACCGTCGCCTCGGAGCCGTTCGCGCACCTGGAGCAGGATTGGACGGCACTGGCCGGCCGTCTGCCGCGTCCGCTCCCCTTCCACCGTCCCGCCTGGCACCGCATCTGGTGGTCCCACTTCGGCGACGGACGCGAGCCGCTCTATCTCGCCGTGCGCGAAGACGGTGCCCTCGCCGCTGTCGTGCCGCTCATGCGCGATGGCGACACCCTCGCCGTCGCCGGCGACCCGCGGATCTGCGACTACACGGACATCCCCATTGCTTCCGCCGCCTCCCCCTCCCTGCTGACCGTGGTGCTCGATGCCCTCGAACCGATGCCCTGGCAGACACTCCACCTCTGGGGACTGCCCGAGGATGCGCCCGCATTGGCGATCACCCGCGACTGGGCGGCGTCGCGCGGTCACGATGTCGAGATCGACTTCGAGGCCGTCTGTCCGCGCATCGCCCCGCTCGCCGATTGGGACGGCTACCTCGCCTCGCTCTCGAAAAAGGACCGCCACGAGCTCAAGCGCAAGATGCGCCGCTTCCAGGAATCTGGCAGCGACGTTCGCATCCGCATCCTCACGACGCCCGCCGAGGTCGATGCCGCCCTGGAACCCTTCTTCCACCTCCATCGCGTCTCCCGCCACGACAAGGCGGAGTTCATGACCCCGGCGATGGAAGCCTTCTTCCGCGACATGGCCGTGGACCTGGCCGGCGATGACCTCGTCCGCCTCTACCTGATCGAGGTCGACGAACAACCCGCCGCCGCCCTGCTCGCCTTCCGCAGCGGTGACGAGCTGCTCCTCTATAACAGCGGCTACGACCCCGCCTTCGCTCAGGCATCCGTCGGCATCGTCTCCAAGGCGATGGCGCTCCAATCCGCCATTGCCGACGGCGTCCGTACATTCGATTTCCTCCGCGGCGCGGAGCCGTACAAGTACGACCTCGGCGGCACGGACCGCATCGTCCGTCAGTTGTGGGTGAGGCGAAACGATCGGGGAGCGACCGCGGACCATGCATCAGTCTGATCGCGTCCGCAACGTGCCCGTCGTTTCGAAAGGGGTGGTGGAACATGACAACAACTGATATTCCCTGTCCGCGTCCACGGATCGCATTGATCAGCGCGCACACGTCGCCGCTCGCCACGATTGGCGGCCGGCAGACGGGCGGCATGAACGTCTATGTCCGCGAGACCGCGGCCGAGCTGGCGCGTCTCGGTCACGCCGTCGATGTCTTCACCCGCGACGACGGCTCGATGCCGGCGATCCAATCACCCGCGTCCGGTGTGCGTGTGATCGCCCTGGAAGCGGGACCGTGCGCTCCGGTCGAAAAAGAAGACCTGCCCCAGCATCTGCCCGGCTTCCTCAACGCCCTCCGCGCCTTCCGCGAGCGCGAGGGGTTGCGCTACGGCGCCGTCCACTCCCACTACTGGATGTCCGGCTGGGTCGCCCGCCACCTGCAACGCCTCTGGGATGTGCCCCACATCGCCATGTTCCACACCCTCGGCGAGGTCAAGCGCCGTGCCCGCGTCGAAGAGCGCGAGTCCGACTACCGCATCGAAACCGAGCGCGCGGTCGTCGCCACCGCCGACCGGATCGTCGTCGCCAGCACCCACGAGAAGGGACAACTGATCCGCCTCTATGGAGCCGCCGACCAGCGTGTCGCCGTCATCCCCTGTGGCGTCAACCTCGACCGCTTCCGCCCGCAGGACAAGGCATCTGCCCGCGCCGCCCTCGGTCTGCCCCAGGAGCGCGACATCGTCCTCTTCGTCGCCGCGCGCCTGGAGCCGCTCAAGGGCCTCGAGATCCTGATCGACGCCGTCGCCGAACTGGAAGACTCGACGCCGGACCTCGTCATCGTCGGCGGCGACCAACGGGCGTCATCCTATGTCGCCGGACTCAAAACCCAGGCCGAACGTGCCGGCCTCGGCGACCGCGTCCGCTTCGCCGGCGCCGTCGCCCAGGAGTCGCTGCCCGACTACTACAGCGCCGCCGACGTCTGCGTCGTGCCGTCCTATTACGAGAGCTTCGGCCTCGTCGCGCTCGAAGCGATGGCCTGCGGCACCCCCGTCATCGCCTCCCGCGTCGGCGGCCTCACCGGCACCATCCGCGATGGCGAGAGCGGCTACCTTATCCCCTGGCGCTGCCCCCAGCCCTTCGCCGACAAGATCGACCTGCTCCTCACCAACGACGAACTCCGCCGCGCCCTCGGCGCCGCCGCCGAAGAACGCGCCCAGCGCTTCCACTGGTCCGCCGTCGCCGAAGAGCTCTCCACCCTCTACTGCCAGACGATCGACGAACGCGCTGCCGAAGGCTGCCATCCCGCCGGCGCCGGTGCCACTGCCCCCGTCGCCTGCCACGCATAACCGATCACCCCGGCGCTCGCTGCGGTGTGGAGGCTGAACCCTTCACGCCGCTATAAATCATCTTGACCCGCTCATAGTGGCCACGGTACATGTAGATGCGTGCATGACGGAGGCTGTGCCTCTCGAATCGAGGACACCTGCCCGGTGGTCCGGTCAGCTGTCCGGCGACCAGTCAAGCCAAAGAAAGTGGAGGCAGATGATGGCCGGCAAGTTTGAAGTCTATCGGGATGCGAAAAGCGAGTATCGCTGGCGGCTGAAGGCGACGAACGGCCAGACGATCGCCACGTCTGGCGAAGGCTACAGCAGCAGGCAAAGCTGCCTCAATGGGATCGAGTCGGTAAAGTCGAACGCGCCGGAGGCGGAAGTCGTCGAAAATAGCTGACACTATCCTTGAAGAATCGCTTCGCGACAACAACGGCGTCGCGGCCGGCCCCGCATCAGCACCCACCAGCGAGCACCGCACACCCCGGCACAACCGAAGAACAAGGTCCGAAGCGCGGCGAATCGGCCCGTCCCACCGTCAGCACGTGTCGTGGAGCCGGTTTCGCTCTACGCCTTTCGGCATCTGCGGCGATTGCACATGCCCTCGGAGCCGCCCTCCGGCCCGAGGGCGATGATCCAGCCGGCGCGCGCCATCACCGCCTGGTGATGCCCGATCACGATCACCGACATGCCGCCAGTCGACCAGCCGGTCCAGCACCCCGAGCCGCTGCTCGTCCCTCCGCCCGTCAAGGGCGCGCAGGTGCCGCTCGCGGACGGCCTCGTAGCGCGCACGTGGCACTTCACATTCGGCGACGGCATCCACCCGTCGATGCTACTCCGCGGCTCAAGGGGGACCGGAATCAGTTACGTCCGGGGCATTGACCTTGCAGTGACTGCAAGGTATAGGCTTGCCGCATGAACGTTTCTGATCTTGCGCGCAGTGCCGGTCTTTCGCCCTCCGGGGTGCGCTGGTACGAAGCGATTGGCGTGCTTCCCGCGGCGGCGCGGCGCCAAAACGGTTACCGCGAGTATTCGGCGCACGACCTTCGGCTTCTCCAACTGGTCGCCTCGCTCCGGCGCCTGGGGCTTCCGCCGGCGGAAGCCGGACGGCTTGCGCGCCTTTGCCTGGAACGCGGCCCATTGGATCGCGAGGTGCCGGCGGCCCTCGCCGATCATCGCCAGGCGATTGCCCGTCAGCGCCAGGAGCTGGACCGCCTCGAATGGGAGCTTCGCGACCTCGAGGCGACCATTACCAGCACGCGGCCTCACGCTGACGACCGAGGAGCGGGCCAACCATCGCCGATCTCGGTTTTGTTCCTCTGCAACGGGAACTCGGGGCGCAGCCAGATGGCCGAGGCACTGCTCCGGCGGCATGGTGGTCCAGGGTTCGCGGCGTCTTCCGCCGGCATCAGCCCACGCGGCCTCAGCGATTTCGCCGTGCGGGTGCTCTCCGAGATTGGCATCGACTGGAGCGCCGCCCGGTCCAAGTCCGTCGAAGAGTTTGCCGGGCAGCGGTTCGATTACGTGGTGACACTCTCCGATGCTGCCCGTGAGCAATGCCCTGAATTGCCAGGCCCGCACAACTCGCTGCACTGGCGGATCGACGATCCGGCCGATGCTGATGGGGCTGACGCTGCTCGTCTGGAGGCGTACCGGCAGACGATTGGCGAGCTGACGCTACGACTTCGGCCGTTCATCGAACTGGCCGCCCAGACCGCCGGCATCGCGCCGCGGAACTCAACGAAGGTGAAAGCTCATGGATAACACCGTCCACGTCCGTTATATGGTCCGCGATGTCCCCGCGGCGGTCGCGTTCTACACAGCCAACCTCGGCTTCACGCCCGAAGGTCCCCAATCGCCGGCGTTCGCGGCAGTTCGCCGGGGCAACCTGCTCCTGATGCTCAGTGGCGCAGCGAGCTCCGCCGCTCGCCCGATGCCGGACGGCCGGCAACCGGAGCCAGGCGGCTGGAACCGCATCCACCTGATCGTCGATGACGTCGAAGCTGAAGCAGCGAGGCTCCGCGCGGCCGGAGTGCCGTTCCGCAACGAAGTTATCCACGGGCCAGGCGGCGCCCAGACGGTGCTCGATGACCCTTCGGGAAACCCGGTCGAGCTCTTCCAGCCCGCCGGTACGTGGTAGGGTGCCGCGTCCGCCTCTCGAGGTGAGCCGATCCGACGACTCCGAGGTGCACGTCCGCCACCTGAGCTTTCGCACCGACGACGTCGACAGCGCACACGAGACGTTGGTCGAAGCGGGCTTGAAGGTCAGCGAGTCACCGCGCCGCCGCGACTTCGCCCGAATGTACACGTCGTTTCTCAAGGACTCGGGTGGCTTCGAAGTCCAGCTCGTCAAATGCGACTGAGATGGACGAGCGAATCCTGGGTTCACTCAGTCACGTAGAGGTAACCCCATGTTCGCGGACTACCGTGAGGAACTGTTGCACGCCCGCTGCTCCGACCTCCGGGTTTTGGCCCGCGACATCAAGCAGCGGATGGAGTGGGAGCGGCTCTTCCAGATCGACCGCCGGGAATGTCCGCTGAGGACGGTGAAGGGAAGTCTGCAGATCGCTCGATGGCTGATCGCTCGAGTGCCGCGCTGCCGCACGCCGCGGCGATCGGGAAGCACTTCGGCTCTCCCCAGCAATCTGCTCCAAGGGAACCAAACGGAGGCCTGAAGATGCCAGTATCCGTTCGCTCCATCGTTGAGGACGTCGACACCGCAATTCCTTCCTCCACCGAGATGCTCGACTTCAAGGTTGACAGCATCCGGGGCCGGGATTCGCCAGCCTCTCACGAGGTGATCTGCGCCTGCAACCCGTGGAGCTGTTCCAGTCCGCTTCGTCTCCTTCATCGCTCCACGGCTGTAGGTGGCGCTCGCGGAGACCAAGAACAGGCACGCCCGGACTGTCAGCGGCGGGCCTGCAGGAGAGAAACGAGGTGACCGATGCTCACACCTATCGCCGAGCGCGCGTACGCGCGGCCCGAGCTTCTTGCCGAAACTGGTTGGCTCGCGGATCGGCTGGCGGACCCGCGCATCCGCGTCGTCGATGCGCGAAGCGAGCGCGAGTACGGGGCGGGGCACATTGCCGGCGCCGTTCACCTCGATGGCTTTGGCAGCAGCATCCCCCGCGCCGAGAACGGCGACATGGGTTCGCCGGAGGAATTCGCCCACCTCGCCGGCGGCCTGGGGATCGACAACGCCACCACGGTCATCGTCTACGACACGCCGAGCCAGCGGATGGGGATGGTGGCGTGGACCTTCCTCTATTACGGGCATGCGGATATCCGCATCCTGGACGGTGGCATCGCGAAATGGCTCGCCGAGGGCCGGGCGCTCGATACACAGCGAGCAGCGTGGCCGACGGCCACCTACGTGGCGAGGCCGGTGGAAGCGGTCTCCTGCTCACTCGAGCAGGCGAAGGCCGGTGTGGGACGCGATGACTTCGTCTTCTGGGACACCCGCTCGGACGATGAATACGCCGGGAACGCGACCGCGGGCTTCGGCTCGGTCCCTCGCCCGGGGCACATCCCGGGGGCTGCCCATCTGGAGTGGACCGCGTTGCTCGACCCGGATAGCCGGACGCTCAAGCCGGCCGCAGAGCTACGGCAGTTGCTGGAGGCGCGGGGTATCACGCCGGACAAGCAGGTGGCCGGCTACTGCCAGGGCGGTGCCCGCGGAGCGCTTGGTGCGGTCGTGCTGCGGGTGCTCGGCTACGACCGGGCGCAGGCGTACGCGGGCTCCTTCCTGCAATGGTCGAACCAGCCGGACACGGTCGTGGAGCGCTAGCCTCGCGGCCCAGATGAAGGTGTCGCTCCGGTTGTGACCGCGTCGTTCCGCCTCAGAGCGAAGCACCAGTCGTGCGTCACGGCCGGGCGCGGAGGGCCGATTCGATCTGGCGGATGTGGTTGCGGAGGTGCCTGACATACTTGCCGAGGGCCAGGCGCACCTCCGCATCATCGCGGGTGAGCGAGTCGCGGAGCACGGCGTGGGCGGAGTCCCATTCGGCAAGGACTTCGTCCGCGGTTGGGGTCGCATCGAACCGGAATGCGCTGAATCGCTTGTGCTTCCAGAGACCCGGCGGAGGATAGCCAAGTGGGCTGAAGGACACCCCGCCGGGCGTGAACCGGCCGAGGCCCTGCTCATTGAAGAGCAGGTGGCGCAGGTTCTCAATCACCGACCACTTTCCGTTCGCGGAATGGGAGAGGACGGCGGGATCCCTTCCGGCCAGGAGCGCCCGGAGGCGGTCATGGTCGGCATCCATCATTTCGAGCAGTTCCGTGGCAGTGCCCTCGGGAATCATGCCGGACAGCGTACCAGATCCAGCGTCCGGCACTGACGGCGTGCGTCCCGCGGTGCGGGCGGGCGTCGGCGTAGGCCGCGAGGTGCGCGACGTCGGCAAGATGGAGGCCACCTCACCGTGCGCGACGCACCCCGACGACTATGTCGCCACGGTCCTCGCCTTCATCTCGCGCGGGCCGATGTTCTGATTATGGTGGAAGACGTTGTCGGGGTCGTACCTGGCTTTCACGCCCGCCAGCCGGTCGTAGACGGCGTCTCCGTACGCCTCGCGGACCCGGTCAGGCTCCTCGTCGGCGCCGAGGAAGTTGACATAGACGCCGTCGCGGAAGCGGTCGAGGGCGGCGAAGAAGCCCCTCGTCCAAGCGATGTCGTGGTCGCCGTAGTCTTCGCCCGGCTGCCATACGGCGTCGAGCGTGATCGCGTGCGACACCTGTCGGTTCCCGAACGCCGTGTCGCCTCCGGACACGCGGCTGACCGCGCCGCCCAGGTGGAACAGGGCCGCGTACGAGCGCGGCGACGAGGCCGCGAACGCGTGCTCGGCGATGACGTTGACGAGATCGTCGCTGAGCTCGGGCAGGTACGTGGACTTCCAGTAGTAGTTCCAACCGTGACGCACGGTGGAATCAATGCCGCTCTGGTGGTCCACGTACGGCGTCGGCGCAACCAGGTCGAGCAGGGGCGCCCCAAGGGCGCGCAACGGGCGGAGCACCGCCTCGGCCTCCTCGATCGGCCCGGCGTAGCAACTCGCCACGATCACCACCGGACGCCAGTGCAGATCCGCGGGGATGACCGGTAGCGGTGGCGCGGTGCCGAACCGCACCACCGTGCCGAGCTCGTCGGGGGCGTCGTGGACGAAGTCGCGGTAGAAGCGGAGGACCGTGTCGGTGTCGGCCGCGTCCCAGAGAATCGGCCCCGCCAGGACATCGGGTCCGAGGGGGTGGAGCCGGAAGTCGAACGAGGTGACCACGCCGAAGTTCCCGCCGCCTCCCCGCAGCGCCCAGAACAGGTCGGCATGCTCGTTTTCGGACACCCGCAACATGTCGCCCGCTGCCGTAACGACGTGGGCGGCGAACAGGTTGTCGACCGTGAGGCCGTGCTTGCGCATCAGCCAGCCGATGCCGCCGCCGAGGGTGAGACCGGCGACCCCCGTGTGACTGACGATGCCGCCGGTGGTTGCCAGACCGTGGACCTGCGTCTCGTGGTCGACATCGCCCCACAGCGCGCCACCCTGCACCCGGGCGGTGCGGCCGGCCGGGTCGACCCACACGGCCCGCATCTCCGAGAGGTCGATGACGATGCCGTCGTCGCATACGGCAGTGCCGGCCACATTGTGGCCGCCGCCTCGTACGGCGATCTCCAGGCCGTGGTCGCGTGCGAACCGCACAGCAGCCGCCACGTCGGCGGCGCCGCGGCAGCGGGCGATGAGTCGGGGGTGGCGGTCAATGGCGCCGTTCCATATGGCGCGGACGTCGTCGTAGCCGGCGTGGTCAGCGGTGATCAGCTGGCCCCGAAATCCGTTGATCTCCATCGCGGTTGCCTCCTCGCTGGGCTGGCCGGCCGCTTGGTAGCCGGCGTCGTCGGTGTTCGTGACTCGACCGTACGGCCGTGCTCCGCATCTGTGTAGTCTCAGATCTGGACTTCACAGACCGCAGTGTGTCCACGATGATGAGGTCATGAGGACCTACGGCCAGTACTGCCCGATCGCCCGTGGCGCCGAGATCTTCGCCGAGCGCTGGACGCCGGTGATCATCCGCAACCTGTATCTGGGTTGCGCAAGCTTCGGTGAGATTCTGGAGGGCGCGCCCGGTCTTTCCCGCACGCTGCTCTCAGCGCGGCTCAAGCAGCTCGAACGCCTCAGCATCGTCGAGTCAGCCCCCAAATCCCAGGGGCGCGGGCGTCACTACCAGCTCACGCCCGCCGGTCATGACCTCTTCAAGGTCTGTGCGTCGCTCGGCGCGTGGGGCGCCCGCTGGCTCGAGATCGCTCCCGAACACCTCGATCCGTTTGTCGCTCTGTGGTCGATGTGCAACGCGCTACGCCGGGAGCGGCTCCCCGATCGACGCGTCGTCATCCGTTTCGATTTCACCGGCCACCGGCGCAGCGAGCGGTTCTGGCTTCTGATCGAGCGCGGCGAAACCGAGATCTGCAAGGAGTATCCCGGCCTCGACGAGGATCTCTATATCACGGCGGAAGCCGAAGCCTTCGTCAAATGGCACGCCGGCCAGCTCACCTGGGCGGCGGCCACCCGCGACCGCCGCATCGAGCTCGACGGCCCCGCGTGGCTCGTCCGCGCCTTCCCGACCTGGAACGCCCGCAGCATGTTCGCCGACATCACGCCACGGCACCTGGCCCGCGGCCCCGAGGCTGTCGACCCATAGCGGGACGAGCGCCGGACGCGAAGAAGGATTACGGAGAGAGGTGAGGGAGGAGAGTCAAAGTGAGCAGATCACTGCGGGAGTGCCATGGAAAGCATGACTGAAGAACGCTCAAAGAGCGAGGCGCCCAGTCGTCGCTGACAGGGCCCATAGGTGAGTAGCTGTTGTGGAGGAGCAAGCGACAATGGATTCGCGGCTTGACCGGATGGAAACCTGTGGCCGATGCGGTAGGAGCACGATGGGAGACTCCGTGCGTTGGGTTTCCGACGGGCATCAAGCGCTGCCTGTCGCATACCACAACGATTGTATGGCGGGAATCAGGCACGCGCGCGCGACAGAGTGTCGTCTGTCAGAACACGAGTATGAGCAAATCGCTCGGAAGGAGGCGGGCGGCGCGTATCAGTGGGTCAAGTTACGCTGTCGCGTGTGCGGGATGGGTAGCACCATGGAGCTCACCCGTATCGCCCCCAAAACGTACCGACTGGACAAGACGGACTTCCCGGCAACGCACTCGGAAACCATTCCGCGGCACTTCCTCGCGTGGGCACACAGCAGGCATTCCGAGTTTGTCGCGCACATCCGGGCCACAGGGGTGACCGTGGTCGATGGGGACTCGACCACACTCGCCACGCCGATCAGCGTCCCCCTGTTTGACGGCCGCTAGAATGGCAGCCAGCGGTCGTTTGTTGACAACGGTCAGAAGCTACCATGGAGTGCGATGGGGTGCCTCTGCCCCAGCCAGTCGAGTAGTGACTGGAGGGCAGCTAACAGGGACTGCCTGAACCAGCCGCGGCAGGTGAGCGCCAGAGCATGACCCACGGCCCAGCCCGCTGCCTCCACCTGGGCGCGTTTGGCGGTCTGCATGGCATCGTGCCGTCTTCTCCGAGCGTTCACGGAGTTGCACGGTGGAGTGTGAGTCGTGCTCATGCACTAAGATCGGGGACGTGTTCGTCCTCGTACTTCTCGATCAGCGTGCCAATGACCTCCATCAGCGAGGCGAGGGGATGGTCTTCGTCCTCGCCAACGGTATCGATCAAGGCGTCGAGCACCGCGACGAGCCGGTCATAGTCGTCGTCGGAGCGTGGCACGAAGACGACCGGGGCGACCGATGCCCAGGCGCTGGTTGCCATCTCGAGTTCCCGTGCGACCATCCGCCTACTCCTTCCACCGGCCTTCGTCGTACTCAGCGTGCGTGAGCACGGCGCGGATGTAGACTCGTTGTCGGTTGTAGTGTACGGCCGCAATCAACCGAACCCGGTTGCCACTCACATTGAACACCGTAAGCTTCCCGACCTGATCGGCGCTTGGGAACACGACTCGGAGTTCAGCAAATGAGTGATAGGAGTGGGACTTCATGAGCCGATACCAACGCTCAAGCGCCGATGCGGCGTCGGCGTGTAGCGCCGCGAACTCATTGAGCCGTTTGCGGGTTATGACATGCATCGTGCCCGCTGGTGGTCAGCCGTTCTTCGTCTTGCCTCGCCAGCAACTCGTCGTAGCGGCGACACCTCTCAGCGGGCGGGCCACGCTCGCGCGAGGTCGCCACGGTGCGGCGCTGCGGCGGGTCTGCTGGTCATCGGCGCGATCGTACCACGCCGCACCGTGAGAGATCCCTCGAAGAATCATGCGGTGGCCGTCGCCGCTCCCGACGACATGCTTACCGCGCCACCGATGCACCACTTTGCCGGACGCCAGTCCGCCGCTGGGAGCGGCATGACCGAAGTGTCGCTGGGATACACTGTGATCCGGTCCTGGCAGCAACCCGTCGATGTGGTGCTCGCCAGCAGGCGCACTGGATCCCCGCCAAGCGGCAGATTCTGACATAGTTGGCGGCCATGCGGTTGGCAGGGTACACAGCCCGTCCGGTCGTTCCGGTGGTGGATCACCATCAACACCTCTTCAGCCCCGCCGTCGCCGCGATGCTCGCCGCCGGCGCGGGCGGATCGCCGCCGATCACGGCGCCCGATGTGCTGACGCTGCTCGATGTGGCCGGTATCCGCCGCGCGCTCTTGCTCTCCGTCGCCTATCTCTACGGCAGCCCCACACGCACCGTCGCCGACGAGGAGGCCGCCGTCCGCGCCGAGAACGACTGGATCGGCGCCCAGGCGGCGCAGCACCCGGACCGCCTGCGCGCGTTCGCCAGCTTCAACCCGCTCGCCCCATACGCGCTCGACGAGCTCGCCCGGTGCGCCCGTGATCCGAGCCTCCGCCACGGCATCAAGCTCCACTTCGGCAACTCGGACGTGCAACTGAACGACCCCGCGCACCTCGCCCAACTCCGTGCCGTGTTCCGGGCGGCCAATGACCGCCGCATGGCGATCGTGGTGCACCTGCGCGCGTCCATCTCCAGGAACCGGCCGTATGGCGCCCCCCAGGCGCGGATGTTCCTGGAGCAATTGCTCCCCCTCGCGCCCGACATCCCCGTACAGGTCGCCCACCTCGCCGGCAGCGGCCCCGGCTACGATGACCCGCCCGCCGACCGCGCCATGGCCGTGCTCGCCGAGGCGGTGGCGCGGGGCGACCCACGCACGCGCCGGCTCTGGTTCGACGTCGCGACGGTCGCGGACTACGAGATCTCGCCGCGGAACGCTGCACTCGTGGCACGCCGCATTCGCCAGGCCGGCGTCGAGCGGGTCGTGTACGGCTCGGACGCGGCGGCGGGCGACAACCTCCGGCCGCGCGAGGGCTGGGCAGCGTTCCTGCGATTGCCGCTCGCGGCGGACGAGTTCGTGCGCATCGCCGGGAATGTGGCGCCATACCTCCGCTGAGCGTCGCGGCAACCTACCCCGGCCGACAACACACCGATGCGCGTCCCTTCAGGTGTCGGCGGGCAGGCTGCCGTCGCCGTCGCTCATCGCCGCCTCGTAGGCGGCGCGCAGCCGTTCGCTTGGCCGCGGGGCGGCGGGGTCGGGCCGCGGCACGCCGAGGTGGATCTCGCGCAGTTCATCCATCATCGCCGCTACCAGCTCGGGACCCCCGTCGCGGAGCAACTCGGCGCGGACGCGCAGCCGCTGCTCGCCCTCGCGGTGCGCCAGGCCCCAGGTGCCGAGCGCGACCATGACCGGCAGCACCTGAATGCCCGCCTCGGTGAGCGAGTACTTCGCCCGCTGCCCACGGCGGGCGGCGTCGCGGGTCAGCAGCCCGGCCGCCACGAGCTGCTTGAGGCGACTCGCGAGGATGTTCGTGGCGATGCCCTCCTCGGAGCCGGCGACGAGCTCGCGGAAGTGGCGACGGTTGCCGAACATGATGTCGCGCAGCACGAGGACCGCCCACGGGTCGCCGAGCACCTCGACGGCGGCGTTGATCGCGCATCCTGAACGCGGGGCAGGATCCATGCGCCCCTCCTCAAGTACTTGCGATCTGCAATTTACTTCCGCTAACATACTCTGCAGTGATTGCAGATTGCAAGCACTGCTCGTGCTGGGTAGTGGGTCGGCTTCACGTTGAGCGACAGGCTCATCGCGCGGGGCGACAAGAGCGCCGAGGGAGGGCATGATGAAGTTATTGCTCACGTCCGGGGGCATCAAGAACCCGAGCATCCAGGCCGCGCTGGTCGGCCTCCTGGGCAAGCCGATCGCCGAGGCCAACGCGCTCTGCATCACCACCGCCTCATACGGGCACCCTATGGCCGGCCCTGCCGCAGCCTGGAGTTTCATCAGCGGCCGCGACGAAGCCCCCATGTGCGAGCTGGGGTGGAAGTCCTTGGGCGTGCTGGAGCTGACCGCGCTGCCCAGCATCGGCAAGGAGCGTTGGGTCCCCTGGGTCCGGGAAACCGACGCGCTGCTGGTGAACGGCGGCGATACCCTCTATCTGTGCTACTGGATGCAGCAGTCTGGATTGGCGGACCTCCTGCCATCGCTGCGCGAGACGGTCTGGGCGGGGCTGAGCGCCGGGAGCATGGTGATGACCCCTCGCATCGGCGCGGCCTTCGTCGGCTGGACCCCGCCCATCGGCGGCGACGAGACGCTCGGCCTGGTGGATTTCTCGATCTTCCCACACCTCGATTACCCGACTTTTCCGGAGAATACCCTGGCCCACGCAGAACGGTGGGCCGCCGGTATCGCCGGACCGGCATACGCGATCGATGACGAGACCGCCATCAAAGTCGTTGACGGCACCGTCGAAGTCGTCTCCGAGGGGCGCTGGAAGCTGTTCACTCCCTGACACCGAGAGGCCCGCGGATTCGCGCGCGACCGTTGGCCGTTGTGGCTGAAAGTGGGTGGGTCCGTAGCGTC
The DNA here is from genome assembly GCA_050184225.1 of Dehalococcoidia bacterium. Lineage (GTDB taxonomy): Bacteria > Chloroflexota > Dehalococcoidia > CAUJGQ01 > CAUJGQ01 > JBFXAN01. The sequence goes on from JBFXAN010000009.1 coordinate 49,433, forward strand.
AATCAACGCTCAGATTCAAACTGACCGACGACCGCAGGAGGTTATCATGTCCCAAGTCCGCGTCCACAATTTCGCGATCTCACTCGACGGGTTCGGCACCGGCGACGGCCTCACGCTCGACGCCCCGTTTGGGCACGCCGGGGAACGTCTGCACGAGTGGATGTTCGCCACCCGATTCTGGCACGCGATGGTTGGCGAGGCCGGTGGCAGCACGGGTGTCGACAATGCCTTCGCCGAGCGGCACGGCCCCGGCATCGGCGCCGAGATCATGGGCCGGGGCAAGTTCGGCCCGCCCCAGGCCGGTCCCTGGACCGGCGTCGGCACCGAGGAGGAGTGGCGTGGCTGGTGGGGGCCGAACCCGCCGTTCCACACGCCCGTGTTCGTGATCACCCACCACCCACGCCCGTCAATCGAGATGGAGGGCGGCACCGTGTTCCACTTCGTCGACGCCGGCCCGCGGGAGGCGCTTGACCTCGCCCGTCAGGCGGCCGGCGGCCTCGATGTGCGCATCGGCGGCGGCCCGGCGACGGTGCGCGACTTCCTCGCCGCCGACCTGATCGACACGCTCCACGTCGTGCAGGTACCGATCCTGCTCGGCCGCGGCGGCCGCCTATGGGACGGTCTGGAAGGCATCGAGGAGCGCTTCGATGTCGAGATCGTCTCGTCGCCGAGCGGTGTCGCGCACGTGACGTTCATGCGTCGATAGTCGATCGCGCCGGCAGCATCGGAGTTGTATGCCTCTAGTGAGAAATTCTTGCCGGCAGCCTATCGGACCCGGAGCGAGGCGTTCGCAGCAGGGGTTAGAGGCGGCCGGAGGAGAGACCAAGACAACGAGCGACGAGATGACGCGATACCTGATCTCGTTCGATGACGGCGCGATGACCTTCCCCGAGGCGGATCTGCCCGACGTGGACGCGGCCGTTTCATGCCCACCGGCCTCGACCACGGGGTCAAGATGAAACGGGGGCTCGCTTGAAGGAGCTGGTCGGCCGGCGCGGGAGGCAGTGCGGCTGGCCGCGCGTCAGCCAGTCACCGCTCAAGGAGGTCATCATGACTCACATTTCAACCACCACCGCGGAAGACGGTACACAATGAACGCCCCCACCTCGATCACCATCACGCCGGTCCTCGTTGCCGACCTGTTCGTCGAGGGCGAGCGGATGCCAGTCTACGTGCACGTCATCGACCATCCCGATGCGCGCGTACTGGTCGACACCGGCATGACGGAGCTGCACCCGGCGGATGCCGACCTCGATCCCCGCCTCTATCCACTGAGCGAGCAGGACTTCGACCTCGCCGGCATCGACATCGTCGTCAACACACACCTGCACGGCGACCATTGCGGCGGCAACCACCTCTTCGCCGACAAGCCGATCTACGTCCAGCGTCGGGAGCTCGACGACGCGCACCGCAAGGACGACTACATTCGCGAGTGGGTCGATGCGCCCGGCGTGCGGTATGTGCCGATCGACGGCGAGCTCGAGCTGCTTCCCGGGCTCCGACTCGTCCCGGCGCCGGGCCACACAGCCGGTACGCAGGTGGTCGTCGTCGAAACCGGCGGGCGCCCGGTCGTCGTCGGCGGTGACGTGGCGGTTTGGTTCGGCGAGCTTGAGGAGCCGCACACCGAAGGCCAGCTGCTGGTGCTTGCGCTCGACCCCGAGCTGGTCTGGCTCGCGCACGAGCACGAGCCGTGGCGCCCCCGCGCCGTCTGAGGCATCACGCCGGCGCGCTCTGAGTCGTCGAGTGGCATGGAACGAGGAGTCTTGTCGAAGAAGACGAGGCGGAGGGATTCGCGTGTCAGTGCAGAAGTCAATCGTTGAAGCCTACATGGACGGGTTCCGGTCGAGCGACCACGAGCGCATCCTGCGATGCTTGACCGACGATGTCGTCTGGTACATCCACGGGCACCGCACCACCCGCGGCAAAGCCGAGTTCGACGACGAGATCGAGAACCCCGAGTTCGAGGGCAGCCCCGACCTGGAGGTTCATCGGACATTCGAGGACGGCAACGTCGTGGTGATCACCGGTGAGGGCCGAGGCCGCCACCGAGTCAGTGGCCCGTTCCGCTTCGCCTTCAACGATCTCTTCACCTTCAGAGGCGACCGCATCGAGCGCATTGACTCGTATGTGGTACCGCTGACCTGACCGCTGGCTATGGCCAATCCCAGGGCTCGCATCACACCCGACCCGAACGAACGCTGAGGATAGCGCATGACCGAAGAGACCACCCGGCGGCCTGAGTGGCCGACGGTCACGTACCCGGCGAGGCCGGGCCACTATCACGGCGCCTTTGTGCTCGACCCCTACGGCAACAACATCCAGGCATGCATGCGACGCGGAGGCATCGCGCTAAAGCGAAGCAGCGCGGGAGACAAACAATGACCGCCGAGAATTTCAAAGGACGCACTGATACCGCGAGCCGCCTGATCCAGGCGTCGCCGGAGAGAATCTACGAAGCCTTCACGGACGGCTCGACGCTGATGAATTGGCTGCCGCCAGGCGGTATGACCGGCCGTGCTCTTGAGTATCAGTTCGAGGAAGACGGTCAGTATCGCATCGAGTTGCGTTATGGGAATGCGACGCAAAGCTCCGGCAAGACGGCCGATCGCACCGATGTCACCAAAGGTCGCTTCGTGGAGCTCGTCGCCGGTCGTCGCATCCGGCAAACGGTCGAGTTCGAGTCCGACAACAAGGCTTTCTCCCGCGAAATGACGATGACCTGGACGTTTGATCCGGCACGACAAGGCACATCCGTGTCGGTTACGGCGGAAAACGTGCCTTCGGGAATCAGCAAGGAAGATCACGACAAGGGGTTGACCTCGTCGCTCGAAAGTCTGGCGGCCTTCGTCGAGCGTCACGATTGACTGAGGTCGGTTCGCTCGCACGGGGAATGCTTCGGGTGGAGGAGTGAACGCCTTTCCATCGATGCGGGCAGCGGAGGCGATCTGCTCAGGGAGTCACCTATAACCGGCACCGTGCTTTCGGGTATCGGAACATTCGATCAAGTCCGGCGAAGCTGCCAGGGCTGCCAGCCATTGTCCAGGCGGTTCAATCGTGTCTTCGCCGTTTCCAGGCGCTCTGCCGGATAGCCACGAAACGCTCCTTCGCCACGTCGCCGAAAACTGCCGTCCGGCGCGACGATACGGTAGCCCGCCCAGGGACCAGGCAGCCGTCGTGGCGGCGTCGTGTCATGGACTGTCGATGCCGGCCCAGGCCAGGCTGCCCATCGACCCGGCGGCAATGGGCGCTCATCGCCGCCGTCGTAGGTCTCCTGATACCGTCCCTCGGCTACAGCCATCACTATTTCCTCCAACTCATCCGCCGCAACGTCAGCGGTTTCGTCGCAGGCATCACAGCCACAGTCCGGAAACGGGAAGTCGTGCAGCAGCCCGGTATGCAGCAGTACACCGGGCTCGTTGGTGTAGACGAACGTGAGCGGCGCGGCGTCAGTGCTCGCCGGCTCTACTCGGACGGCTCGCCGAACATCGTGATGCCCGGACATCAGGTCCGCGACAAACGTCAGGTCGTCGCTGGCCGTGGCTTCGTAACGCTTCGTCAGGTATTCGATCAGTGCATCTGCAACCGGGTGGAGGGGTGCGAAGCGTTCCGGATGCGTGACGACGCTGTAGGTTTCCTCCGGAGGCATGCGACCCTGCCGGTCCCGCCAGCGGCGGCCGTAATCGATGATCGCACCGGCGGAATCTCTGAACGTTACGACAGGGAAATTGGGACGTCTGTAGCTCACCATCTCAGGATCGTACGGCATGCCCAGGACTATAAAGACCGATGGAACGACCGAAGGGTCTTCCTCCTCGCAGGTCGAGTCCGCCCAGAAGTTCGTAGTTTCGCTTGCGCTTCAAGCGTTCGTTCGTCCCGACGAGGACGTGTCCCCTAATTCGGCGGCCCAGACGAGTGCGGCGGCCTCGGTCACGGGCGGCGTAGGCGGCGAGCTGCGCGCCGGTAAGGGTGGAGCGGGCGGCGACGAGGTTGGCAGGTGTGCCCTCGGGCAGGGGTGGTCACGTCCACGACCTTTATGGTTCCATGGTTCCCTGTGCCTGGAACCTCCACGCGACGCATTGGCTGGCCGCCCACCCTCGTGGTGGCGGATGGCTCGGTTGCGACCGAAGCCGAGGCTGCGATGTCGTCGATTGAGTCGTCCGGCGACGCTTGAAGTCTGTCGGCGCGAGTGCGCAAGGGGTAATACGACGATGCACACGTCACAGGTTCGGTCCGCGGTGAATGCGGCTCTGTCGACTGCCTCAGCGCTTGGCCTGAGGGCCGATGACGCGGTCGTTCTACACAACTCGAACCGGCTCACTCTCCGCCTGCTGCCGTGTGACGTCGTTGCCCGGATCGCACCCATGGCGTATCAAGCGAGCGCAGAGTTCGAAGTCGAGGTCGCTCGGCGGCTCGCTCAAACCGATAGTCCGGTGGCTGCGCTTGAACCCCGAGTCGAGCCACGCGTCTACGTGCGTGACGGCTTCGTGATCAACATGTGGACCTACTACGAGCCTGTATCGTTCTCAGAGATGGCGCCGGCCAAGTACGCACACGCGCTCGAGCGGCTCCATGCCGGCATGCGGCAGATCGATGTCACCACCCCGCACTTCACGGACCGAGTCGCGGAGGCGCAACGGCTGGCTGGGAGCCGCGACCACACACCGGCGCTTGTTGACGCCGACCGTGAGCTTCTCAGTACCACGTTGCGAGGCCTGCGGCGGGCGATCGACGACCGGGGCGCCGCCGAGCAACTGCTACACGGCGAGCCACACCCAGGCAACGTCCTCAAGACGAAGAACGGACCGCTGTTCATCGACTTCGAGACCTGTTGTCGGGGGCCGGTCGAGTTCGACATCGCCCATGCACCCGAAGAGGTAAGCGAGCACTATCCAGGCGTTGACCAAGACCTGCTCCGCGAGTGTCGGATACTAATTCTCGCGATGGTCGCAGCGTGGCGCTGGGATCGAAACGACCAATTCCCGAACGGGCGCCAAATGGGTACAGAGTTCCTCAGCCAGATACGGGCAGCGCTGGATCGCGACGGATTGGGTGCCACCCCCTGATCGCGGTTCAGCAAGTCTCATCGCCGGAGTGCCGAGTCTCGTTCTGCCACGAACCCATACTCAGATCTTCCACGCCGAACGTCTCGCAGCAGAAGGGCTTGGGCGCGCTGTTTCCATGCGAAAGCAGACAGCAATACGCGTTGGGCCAGACGGCCGTCCTGCTGCCTTTTCGGGCACAAGAATCGCCCCGAAACTTCTTCGGGGCGATTCTTACACATTAGTCTTGCGCCTCCTGGCCCTCCATGACAGTCACAGAGCGGCTGACGATACGGAGGGTGTAGCGGAGATTCGTTCCTGACCGACGTCGCGGCGGACCTCAGCGGTGATGGGCGATGGCCTGAAGCCCTTGACGATCAGATAGATGCTGAGGCTCAATTCCCAAGCGATCTCCCCGAATGTGAAGAGGAACTGGATCGGTGCATCCTGCTCCCACTGCCCGAAGAGCACAAAGGATAGACCGACGAGCGAAAGCGGTCCGCCGATCAGTCCCAGGAGGGCCAATTTTCGCGGCACCAGGCCGGACCGATACATCAAGTAGCCGAGCAGCAGGCCATTCCCGAAGCCCGCACAGATACCAGGGCCGAAGAAGAAGGTCCAGTCACGGATCGCGACCAGCGAACTGCCGATCGCCGAGAGATCGGCCGCCTCTGCGCCCGCCCCGCCTGCAAAGCCTTCTCGCAGCGTGACGATCGAGAGGAGGCTGACCGTGCCCACAAGGATGATGGTCGATTCAAAGACGCGAACGGCGACGTAGCCAAGTGCGATCGCTAGTTGTTGCCGCCTGAGGACTTGGAACAGGATGACGCCCGTGGCGACGTTGGCGATAGCTGTAATCACCTCGATGAAGGCGCCCAACCGTACTGGTGTGGCGTCGCCGGCACCGAGGATAAAGTCCGGGTTCGTGAGCACGTCGCCATAGAGAGGAAGTATTGCGACATGCACAAAGGTCAGCAGGAAGAAGATGCCCGCAATCAGCGCGATTTTTCTGGTTGCAGCTGCTTGGGCACCCGGGCTGGTGGCGGTTGCCGCTGGATTGCTGGTGTTCATTGACTTCGTTCCTTTCATTCTGGTCATTGGTTGGTTGTGAATGGTGCCGCTTTGGACAGCTGGTATTCGCAGCACTCACTACTTGGTCTTGAGGCGGCCGACCGCGACGAGCTCCAGGCCAAGGTCGCGGACTCTTTGGAGCAGCCCGTGCAGGACCGCCTGGTCAGCGACGGGACCATGGATGTTCGTCGTGCCGTTGCTCTCTCGGCTTAGGCTCATTCCGTCGAACCAGGCGGACCAGTGGTCATCGAGATGGCCCATGACCCGGATCTCGTAGAGACTCGGCTCCTCGTACTGGTGAGTCCCGGCTTGTGTTCGCTCATCGTCCTCCCTCGTGTTCATCTGCTACCTCCACGGAACGTGCTGACTCCGTGAAACAGACGGTAGGAGGGGATGTGGTGAGCGGACATCACATCGTTTGGTGATTGATGTGGTGATTGTCTGGCCGGGCGCGTGGCCGCTCAGGCCGCGAAGGCAGTCAGTGCAGGGGGTGATGACCTGCCCCCTGAAAACTGATCCAGGTATTGTGTGAGTCCACCGGGGAGACGACCCTGAGCGGGATAACCTGCGCGGGAGCCGGTTCAGCGAGGAGCAGAACCTGCGCGTCTTACAGGAGCAGGCGGCGAGCGGGGCGATGGCGGAGGTGTGCCGCCGGCACGGCATCAGCGAGTGGACGTTCTACCGCTGGAGGAGCAGGTCAGCCAATGGGATGGGAGGCACTCGCGCAGTGGGGTGACGACGTCGCTCGCATCGAACCGCTCGCTGGCGGCGTCGCCAACGACGTGTGGAGCGTGCGCGTCAACGGGCACCGTGCGGTCGGTCGTCTCGGCGCCAGGAGCGACGCTGATCTCGCGTGGGAGACCGCGCTCCTCCACCACCTCGACCGTGCGGGTCTGACCGTGCCGGTGCCGATCCCGACCACGGACGGCCGGCTGTTCGCCGACGGGGTGGTGGTGATGACCTACGTGGAGGGCGGACCGCCCGCGACGGAGGCCGACTGGCGTCGCGTGGCCGACACGCTCCGCCGGCTGCATCGGTTGACGCAGGGCTGGCCGCAGCGCCCCGGCTGGCGATCGTCGACCGACCTGCTGCACGCCGAGACCGGGACGAAGATCGACCTCGGCGCGATGCCGCCGGAGGGCGTCGCGCGATGCCGAGCCGCGTGGGCGCGGCTCGTCGGACGTCAGACATGCGTCGTCCACGGCGACCCCAACCCGCGCAACGTCCGAATGACCGCGGATCGGGTCGCGCTGATCGACTGGGACGAGGCGCACGTCGACGTCCCCGACCTCGACCTGGTGCTGCCCCACAATGCCGCCGGTCTCGCCGACGACGCGCACGACATCGCTGCGCAAGCGTCGGCCGCATGGGAAGCCGCCGTCTGCTGGGACGACGCGTACGCGGTCAAGCGGCTCGCCGAAGTTCGCGCGGTCTGAGCAGCGGCAGCGAATCGAGCGACCGCACCGTATCTCGGATCGTTCGCTACTCGGCGTGGCGACCGCCCGACCCGAATGCCGTGAGAGGCGCTCTCAGGGTTCGATGCCGTCTGGTGTCGCGCCACTGCGTTAGATCAACTCTCTTTGAGTGGATCGGGTAGTATGTCATCCTGAGCGAAGCGAAGGATCTCGGACGCAAACTGACCACCGAGATCCTTCGCTTCGCTCAGGATGACATATTCCGATTTCCTCACGGCGAGATGGTATTAGATCAAATCTAGTTCTTGAGCGCGACGAACGGCCTCGCGGCGGCTATTGACGCCGAGCTTCGTATAGATGCTTTTCGTATGTGTTCGCATCGTGTTCAACGAAACGACAAGTTCGCTGGCGATGTCCGGCCCGCTCAAGTCTGTTCCGAGGAGCCGTAGCACTTCTAGTTCACGTTCGCTCAGTGGCTCGAACGGTGACTGCCCCACGCTGGTCTTGCCACCTGTGTGCTGAAACGCCTTCAGGAGGCGACGCGCGTGGCCCGCGCTCGCATCCTTCGAGAGCCGCTCCAGCAGAATCGCCACAGGACGGCCCTCGTCCACGAAAATGCGAACGTATCCCTCCGGCCCGGCGAGCGCTAGCGCGCGGTGGAGGGGTATGAGGCCGGCGGGAACGTCGCGCATTGCGCGTTGAACGATCGCCTTCAGAATCAGGATCTCGATGATCGATCCCGTGCGCCCCCCGGCTTCGGCGGCTTCAAGCAGGCGTTCGAGCAGACCCTCGGCAGCACGAAGTGGCCGGCTGTCACCGTCTTGCTCGGATTGGGCGATGAGCACCCTCGCCAAGGTAAGGTGTTGGAACTCCCGCAGGTAGCTGAGATCGTCGTCCACGGAGAGACCCTGCTCTCGCACCCACTCCAGGGCCTCAGCGAACCTGCCTTGTGCAAGCCACACCCTCGTGCGGAGCGCGGATATAGGACGCACGTCAGGCGAGAATCCCGGGGCAAACAAACGCTCTGCCTGATCGAGGAGGTCGAGTGCTCCGTCCAGATCCTGTTGGGCATGCTTGACGCCTGCCATCGCGATGAACCATCGATACCGGTTCTCCGGCAGCCCAGCGGTCGTGCCCAGTTCATTGCTCTGTATGAGGTGACGTGTCGCGGCCTCTAGGTCACCTTGCTCACGGTATATCTCGCTGAGACCGACATGCATGTCCGCTGTTCCGCGCGGCGCAGCATTCCCCTGCTCCGTTGCACGCTGGAGCGACCGCTCATACGCTCTCTGCGCTGCGCGCAGGTGGCCTTGGGCTACCTGCATGTCGGCAAGCATGATCGTGCTGGAGTCATGGACGTACCCGCCCACATGCACACGGGCTATGCCCTCGGCGTAGGTCTTGTGCGCGGCCTCAAGATCCCCGCTTGCCCAGAGGGCGAGCCCGAGCAACGCCAACGCTCCTCCGCGCAAAGGATGTTCCGCAGGCATGAGGTCCAGGGCCAATCGCGCGTAGGTCACTGTATCGGAAAGGTTGCCCCGAACCTGCGAGAAGCCGGCGCGGTACAGCGCAATCATTCCCGGCAGTTCGCGGAATTGCTCTTCGTCGACGAAGACAGGCGTCTCCAATGCGTGTTCCTGTCGCCGGCTCGATTGGCATGCCGTCGCGAGAGACCGTTCGGCGTCCTGGAGCCGGGTCTCGACCGACTCCAGATCGCCGCTGTGCAGCAGCACACTGACAAACCCGGCGCTGAGTACAGGGCGGAGCCGGACCAACCGATCTGGTAGCGCGTCCAACCAGGAGCGCAATGTGGTCTCTTGTCTGGTTCGAAGCATGTCTGGCAAGGCAAATTCGATCAGGTCAGCCGCGCGCTCAAAGTCACCAGCGGCTAACGCATGTCGGATGGCCTCGGGCCAATCCCCGTTCTGCTCGAACCACAAGCTGGCCCGCCGATGCAGGTCATGCACGCTGTCGGGTTGTTCGGCGACGAGGTGAGCGCGGAGCACGTCCGCGAAGAGGTGGTGGTAGCGGTACCAGTCGCGTCGGTCATCCAACGGCACCACGAGAACATTGCCTTGCTCCAGAGACCGAAGCGTGCCCTGGCCGTCCTCCTGGCCCGTAACGGCGTCGCAGAGGGCGCCGTTCAGGCGGTCCAGAATAGCGGTCCTGAGCAGGAAGTTTCGGACGTTTTCGCGTTGCCGCTGCAAGACCTCCTGGACGAGGTAATCCACGATGTAGCGGTTGTCGCCGGCGAAGCTCTCGATGAAGCTGGAGACGTCGTCTCGCCCCTGCATGGAAAGCGCCGCGAGCTGAAGCGCGGCAATCCAGCCTTCCGTCCGTCCGTCCAGCGCATCGAGATCCGGCGCGGTCAGGCCCAGGTCCATCACACCGTTGAAGTACGCCGCGGTCTCCTCAGCTTTGAAGCGCAGGTCCGCGGCTCTGAGTTCGACGAGCTCGCCGCGCGCCCGTAAGCGAGCCAGTGGCAGTGGTGGCTGCGACCGACTGGCTATTGCGAGATGCAAGAGCGGAGGCAGATGGTCCAGCAAGAAGGTCATGGCCTCGTGGATCTCGGGGAGGTCGATCACGTGGTAATCGTCGAGCACGAGCACGACATCGTTGGTGCTGCCGCTGACTTCGTTGATCAGCGTGATCAAGACCTCCTGAATCTCCGGAGACTGCCCCGACTGCAGGTACGCGGCGGCAGTAGCCCCAACGACCGGGGAGGCTCTTTGGAGTGCGGCAATGATGTACGTCCAGAAGATAGCGGGGTGATTGTCCTGTTCATCCAGCGACAACCACGCAACGGAAGCCAGGTCAGACGGGGTAGCCGCGATCCAGTCAGCCAGCAGCGTCGTCTTGCCGAAACCCGCCGGCGCCGCAACGACCGTCAGCTTGGTCTCGGTGGTCCGGGTGAGGCTCCGGATGAGTCGAGCCCGTGACACGAGTTGACGGCGAACTCGTGGGATGTAGAGCTTAGTCTCGAGAAGTGAGCCTGCCATGCGCTGTCCATGGTACTGGATCTCCCTGGCGATTCGCCCGGCGCCCCGAGAGGTAACCTCGAAGACGATCTGGCCGCCGTCGTGGCCGGCGCCCGGCAGGCATTTGTCGATCCGTGCTACAATTGCTGAGAAGGACGAACAATTATGGTAAGCGAACTGTCGCCGATCGACATCACCGAAGCGCCAGAGCTGGCCCGGTTCGTCGAGGAAGTCGAGGCCACCGGCAAGCGCCGGCGCTTCAAGCGTGGTGACCGCGATGTCGCCGTCCTGGCACCGGTTACTCCGGCCACAGCGGCCTCTGCGAACGCCGTCCTCGCCGAACTCAATCGGCGCCGGCGAGCGGGGTTGGACATCGTTGCCGCCACCGCCGGCATCATCCAGTACGACGGCCCGATGCTGACCCGCGACCAGGAGAAAGCTGCCTTCGCCCAGGGCGTGGCCGCTGAGGCCGCCGAGCACCTGGGGGGCTAGATGGCAGGCCTCCCTTTCGTCGACGCCAACGTCTTCTTGCGTCATCTACGGCAGGACCACGCCGACCACTCGCCGCGCGCCACAGCCTTCCTGCAACGCGTGCGCGCCGGCCAAGAACGCGCCCGCACGGCGGACGCCGTCGTCTTTGAGACCGTCTTTACGCTGGAGCGCACCTACAAACAGCCTCGGGCGGCGATCGTAGCTGTGCTCTTGCCACTGCTCCTCCTACCCGCACTCACCCTCCCCAACAAGCGCCGGATCCGCCGGACCTTCCGCCTGTATCTTCAGCACCCCCGGATGTCGTTCGCCGACTGCTACTTCGTCGCGCTGATGGAGAGCCTTGGCCTCACCGACTTGGTGAGTTTCGACCAAGGCTTTGATCGCCTCGACGCCATCACCCGCAAGGAGCCGGACGCCACCGGCCACCTGCCAGCCTGACCCGATCCCATTGCGGCTCCACCGCCAGGACTCCTCTGACTCAGCCTCTGGTGAGTAAAGGTCGCGGAACTCTTCGAGTGTCGCTATCTCCGCCGACCCGCGACCAGCGTGATCACCAACGGGCGCAGCACGTACGCACCCTCCTCTGCCTCCACGAACGCGCGCAGGTCGGCGAGGAACTGCTCGCGCAGGTCAGGCGCAAGTTCGTAGGTGTTTGAGTACGACCGCACGAGGGAGATGTACGCGTCCACGTCGTAACGCTGGTCCCAGCGGTAGCGCCACAGCCGCACGTCCTCGAACAGCCCACTCCCGCGCATCTCCTCGAGGATCGTTGGCTCGACATCATCGGGCCGGGGTGAAGGGTGGAACGTCGCCTGGCCAGGCCAGTAGCGCGCGTACAGCGGTTGCGAGCGCTCGAAGTAGCCGCGGTCGGCCTCGTCGCGTACCTGGACGGTGTCGGCGACCGCGAGCACCCCACCCGCCTTGAGCAGCGCGTGCGGCTTCGCCATGCGCGTCTCGGGCGCGACCCAGTGGTACGCCGTCGCCGAAAACACCAGGTCCCACGCACCCTCGGGCAGCAGCACATCCTCGAACGCCGCGTTCACGACGGTGAGTTCCGGCTGCCCGAGAAATTTCCGGGCGAGGAAGACCGCGAGCCGTGGCCCAAGTTCAACCGCCGTCACGCGCGCGCCCCTCGCGAGGAGTGAGCGCGTCGCCTGCCCCGTCCCCGGCCCGACCTCGATCGTCGCGGGCTGTGCCCGCGTCCCCTCGTCGAGGTACGCCCACACGTCATCGAACAGGGCATCCGGGTACGACGGCCGCGCGCGGTCGTAATTCTCGGGGTCCCAGTCGAAGAGGCTCTCACCCATGCGACGGCTCTCAGTCATCTGCCGACGTAGGCCGCCAGGTGCTCACCCGTCAGCGTCGATCGCGCCGCCACCAAATCGGACGGGGTACCCTCGAAGACGATCCGGCCGCCGTCGTGACCGGCGCCAGGGCCGAGGTCGATGATCCAGTCGGCGTGCGCCATCACCGCCTGGTGGTGCTCGATCACGATCACCGACTTGCCGGAATCGACAAGCCGGTCGAGCAGGCTGAGCAACTGCTCGACGTCGGCGAGGTGGAGGCCGGTGGTCGGCTCGTCGAGGATGTAGACGCCGCCCTTCTCGGCCATGTGCGTGGCGAGCTTGAGCCGCTGCCGTTCGCCGCCGGACAGCGTCGTGAGCGGCTGGCCGAGGGAGAGGTAGCCGAGCCCAACGTCGACCAGCCGGGACAGGATCGCGTGCGCCGCCGGGGTCTTCGCCGGGCCGGACCCGAAGAACGCGGCCGCCTCGGTCACCGGCATCGCCAGCACCTCGCTGATGTCCTTGCCGCCGAACAAATAGGTGAGCACCTCCGCCTGGAACCGCTTCCCCGCGCACTCCTCGCAGACCGTCGCGACGCCGGCCATCATCGCCAGGTCGGTGTAGATCACGCCGGCGCCGTTGCATGTGGGGCAGGCGCCCTCCGAGTTGGCGCTGAACAGCGCCGGTTTGACGCCGTTGGCCTTCGCGAACGCCTTGCGGATCGGCTCCAGCAGGCCGGTGTACGTCGCCGGGTTGCTCCGTCGCGAGCCGCGGATCGCGCCCTGGTCGACCGACACCACACCCTCGCCGGCGGGGATCGACCCGTGGATCAGCGAGCTCTTGCCGGAGCCGGCCACGCCGGTGACGACGACAAGCACGCCGAGCGGGATGTCGACGTCGACGTCCTGGAGGTTGTTGGCGGTAGCGCTGCGGATCGCCAGCGTGCCGGTGGGCGTCCGCACCGTCTCCTTGAGGGCGGCCCGGTCGTCGAGGTGGCGGCCCGTGAGCGTGTCACTCGCCCGCAGTCCCTCGACGGTGCCCTCGTAGCAGACGGTGCCGCCCGCCGTACCCGCTCCCGGGCCGAGGTCGACGACATGGTCCGCAATCGCGATCGCCTCGGGCTTGTGCTCGACGACGAGCACTGTGTTGCCCTTGTCGCGAAGCTGCAGCAGCAGGTCATTCATCCGCTGGATGTCGTGGGGATGGAGGCCGATCGTCGGCTCGTCGAAGACGTAGGTGACGTCGGTGAGCGAGGAGCCGAGGTGGCGGATCATCTTGGTGCGCTGCGCCTCGCCGCCCGACAGCGTGCCCGACGGCCGGTCGAGCGAGAGGTAGCCGAGGCCGATCTGGACGAACGAATCCAGGGTCTGTCGCAGCGTTGCCAGCAGCGGCGCCACCGACGGTTCGTCGAGTCCGCGGACCCATTCGGCCAGGTCGCTGATCTGCATCGCGCAGGCGTCGGCGATGTTGATCCCCTTGATCTTCGACGACCGGGCGCCCTCGTTGAGCCGGGTACCGCCGCAGTCGGGGCAGGCGGTGAACGTGACCGCCTGCTCCACGAACGCCCGGATGTGCGGCTGCAGCGCGTCGACATCTTTGGAAAGGAACGACTTCTGGACCTTGGGGATGAGCCCCTCATAGGTCATGTTGATGCCGCTCACCTTGACCTTGGTCGGCTCCTTGTGGAGGAAGTCGTGGCGCTCGCTCGCGGTGTAGTCGCGGATCGGCTTATCCGGGTCGAAGAAGCCGGATTCTGAGAAGATCCGCACCATCCAGCCGTCCGCATTGTAGCCGGGGATGGTGATCGCACCCCCGGCGAGCGACTTGCTCTCGTCGTACAACTGCGTGAGGTCGATGTCACTGACCGAGCCCATCCCCTCGCAGCGCGGGCACATGCCGCCGGTGACGGTATACGTCTTCTTGATCGTCTCGCCCTTCCCCTCGCCGCGCGCGACGGTGATCGCACCGCTGCCCTTCACCGAGGGGACGTTGAAGGAGAACGCGTTGGAGGAGCCGATGTGTGGCTGCCCGAGCCGGCTGAACAGGACCCGCAGCATTGCGTTGGTGTCGGTCGCGGTGCCCACGGTGGAGCGCGCGTTGGCGCCCATCCGCTCCTGGTCGACGATGATCGCGGTCGTCAGTCCTTCGAGGATGTCGACCTCGGGTCGTGCCAGCGTCGGCATGAAGCCCTGCACGAACGCGCTGTACGTCTCGTTGATCATCCGCTGCGACTCCGCGGCGATCGTGCTGAACACCAGCGAACTCTTGCCCGAGCCGGAGACGCCGGTGAACACCGTCAGCCGGCGCTTCGGGATCTCGACGCTGATGTCCTTGAGGTTGTTCACGCGCGCGCCCTGCACGCGGATTAGATCGTGGCTGTCGGCAGCGTGCAGCGCGGGCGGCTGCGCGTCCGTCCTCGTGGTCATGCTCATCCTGTCTCCATCTGGTACGCGGGGCCGCCCTCGCGGTCGGCTGCGTGCGTGATCCGCGCGAGATCGTATGCTAGGCGAGGCTCGAGAGCCGGCGCTACTCGATTCCTCACCGAGTTCTTCGTTGTTTGCCAGGCGCTGACCTGTGAAACTACAGCCCATGACGAGCAGTAGCGATCTGTGGGACGAGGAAGCCGCGGCCCGGTACGAAGAACGAGCCGCGGAGAAGTTCGCATCAAGTGTTCTCGATCCGACCGTCGAGTTCCTCGCACGACTCGCGGGCTCTGGGCCGGTGCTTGAGTTCGCGATTGGAACGGGTCGGGTTGCAATCCCACTCGTCACCAGAGGCATCCGCGTGACCGGCATCGACTTGTCTCAACCGATGCTCGACGTGCTGCGGCGCAAGATCCCCGAGGTTCAACTACCGGTGGTCGTGGGCGACATGGCAACCACGAGGGTAGAGGGTGCATTCTCGTTAGTGTACGTCGTCTGGAACAGCATCGGTAACGTCCGCACCCAGGCCGAGCAGGTGGCGGTGTTCCGGAACGCCGCTCGACACCTCGCCCCGGGCGGCAGATTCGTGATCGAACTCTGGATCCCCGGTATCCGCCGCCTGCCGCCGGGCCAGACCGCAGTGCCGTTTGAGGTAAGCGATCGGCATGTCGGCTTTGACACGTACGACATGACCACCCAGCAAGGTACGTCACATCACTATTGGCGCGAGGATGACGGCACCACCAGCTATAGCTTCAGCAACTTCCGCTACATATGGCCCGCCGAGTGTGATCTGATGGCGCAACTTGCAGGCCTGGAGTTGGAGCAGCGCGTTGCCGGCTGGGACGGCAGCCCTTTCACCTCCGACAGCGAGAGTCACGTGTCCATCTGGCGCAAGCCCTGATCGCATCGAGCGACGGGCGGAACGCGGCAAGTCGGGGTTTTCACATGCCAGCGGTGGCTATCTCGCTGCCAGGCTCCTGAGCGTGACGGAGCGTGGAGCGGCCTCGATCCTCAGCTCACCGCTTTCTTCACGAGCGCGGCGATCCTTTCCTCTTCGGCGGCGGTCAACTCCTTCAGCGCGAAAGAGGTCGGCCACATGGCGCCGTCGTCGAGGTTCGCATCTTCGTTGAAGCCAAACGTCGCGTACCGGGAGTTGAACTTCTCCGCGCTCTGGAAGAAGCAGACGACCTTGCCGTCCCTGGCATACGCGGGCATCCCGTACCAGGTTTTCGGCGAGAGGACCGGCGCGTTCGCTGTGACAATGGCATGGATCCGCTCGCCCATGACGCGATCGTGTTCCGGCATCTCGGCAATTTTCGCGAGGACGGCGCGTTCCCCTTCCTCCTTGTTCTTGTTCGCGCGCGCTTCCGCCTTCATCTCCTTGGCGCGCTCCTTCATCGCGGCTCGTTCCTCGGCCGTGAATCCCTTGGACGTCGTGCCGGACGCGGTGGTGCGCTCGGCCGGCTTCTGCATGTCCTTCGTTGCGCTCATCGTTCGCTCCTGTGCAGGCTCTCCCATGCCCTACTCCGTCCGGCGCTCGTCGGCCGAGGTCCAATGTGGGTCCATAGCCGGCGAGCGCCGGCCGGCTCAGCGCGACTCTTGGATGCGGATCATGTTGCCCGCCGGATCGCGGACGGCGCAGTCGCGGACGCCGTACGGCTGCTCGATCGGCTCCTGCATGATCTCGGCGCCGCTGGCCTCCAGCCGCGCGAAGGTGCCGTCGAGGTCGGCGGTGGCCAGCACGATGCCGGCATAGGTGCCCTTGGCCATCATCTCGGCGATCGTGCGGCGCTCGTCCTCGGTGACACCGGGGTCGGCGAACGGCGGGTTCAGGACGATCGACGTGCCGGGCTGATCGGCAGGGCCGACCGTGAGCCAGCGCATCCCTTCGTATCCGACGTCGTTGCGGACCTCGAAGCCGAGAAGGTCGCGATAGAAGGCCAGGGAGGCCTCCGGGTCATTGTGCGGGAGGAAGCTCGCGTTAATGGTGATGTCCATGCAGTCATGATAGGTGCGGCTTCAGGCCCGGCGCTTCTCGATTCCTGACCGGTCTGGTTACCTGTTTCGCGACACAGGACGGCATCCCCGCCGTCGCGCGCACCGCCTCGCGCCGATAGACGCTGGGCGGCACACCGACCAGTTCCGTGAAGCGCGTGCTGAAGGTGCCCAGCGACGAGCAACCGACCGCGAAGCAGACCTCGGTGACGCTCAGGTCGCCACGACGCAGCAGCGCCATCGCCCGCTCGATCCGCCGTGTCATCAGATAGGCATACGGTGACTCGCCGTAGGCAAGCCGGAACTGGCGGCTGAGGTGCCCGGCCGACATGTGCACGCCGCGGGCGAGCGCCGCGACGTCCAGCGGCTGCGCGTACTCCCGGTCGATCCGGTCGCGAACACGACGCAGCAGCGCGAGGTCGCTGAGGTACGGCGCGGCGACAGGTCTGCTGGTCATCTGCGCGATCGTACCACGTCGCACCGTCAGAATAGTGCTCGAACGATCACGCGGACCTCGGTTCGACCCATTCGGCGAACGTCGGTCCGTCGATGATGGCGCCTGGGCCGTCGAACCCCGCATCCGACTCGGACAGCGCGCTGTCCGGGTTGGCCGGATCGCTGACGCCCTCGACCCTCAAGGGGTCGCCGCGCTTGGCCGCCAGCATGGTGCCCAACTGGTTTCACCCTGAGACCAAGGTGATCAATCGATGAGAAACCTCCGGCTCGTTTGAGCTTCTCGCTCTGCGCAACCTGGACTCAGCGTTCGGTCACCTTCATCGTCATTGCTGACTCCGTAGAGGTAATTGCACCCTCACGGTCGGCCCCCCCTCGTGTAGCGGTACACCGCTGCTCAACGCCTTCCGGCATCAGAGGTAATTGCACTCGCTTCGTCTGACTGTCATTCACACAGCCTGCACCTGCTCAACGCCTTCCGGCATCAGAGGTAATTGCACCAACGCCTGTGCTGCATCCTCAACCGTCCCCGTCGTCTGCTCAACGCCTTCCGGCATCAGAGGTAATTGCACGCTCGGTGTCCGGGAGCACGCGCTCCGGGTCCACCTCTGCTCAACGCCTTCCGGCATCAGAGGTAATTGCACCCAATCACCGCACCCGTAGGCGACAAGCGGCGGATCTGCTCAACGCCTTCCGGCATCAGAGGTAATTGCACACGGGCAACGATGTCCGCGACTGTCAGCGCGGGATTCTGCTCAACGCCTTCCGGCATCAGAGGTAATTGCACCGGCATCCGGCACACGCACCCACACATGCTGCGACTGCTCAACGCCTTCCGGCATCAGAGGTAATTGCACTCGAGCTGCTCAATGACCCGGGCTAAGAGCCCCTCGGCTGCTCAACGCCTTCCGGCATCAGAGGTAATTGCACGGAATCAGATCAGTCGAATGGAGGTGCCCATGTCCTTCTGCTCAACGCCTTCCGGCATCAGAGGTAATTGCACCGACGCCCCCGACTTCCTCCGGCGCGTGATCGACCACTGCTCAACGCCTTCCGGCATCAGAGGTAATTGCACGCGAGGTGGAGGGCACCCAGGGCCGGGAATGGGACTGCTCAACGCCTTCCGGCATCAGAGGTAATTGCACACTGAGCAGCGCGATAGCACCCGCTTCCGACTTGACTGCTCAACGCCTTCCGGCATCAGAGGTAATTGCACTCGACCTCGACACCGAGATCGGGCGGGGCCAGCTTCTGCTCAACGCCTTCCGGCATCAGAGGTAATTGCACACGCGCAGCATGGTCAGAACTCCGTCCGCATCGAGAACTGCTCAACGCCTTCCGGCATCAGAGGTAATTGCACCGGGTTGCGTAGAGCCTATAGCGGCGATGATATGACTGCTCAACGCCTTCCGGCATCAGAGGTAATTGCACGCACTGGACGGCCATCTGGCGCCGCAAACTACCGCACTGCTCAACGCCTTCCGGCATCAGAGGTAATTGCACCCCCCGGCCGCCGTCGTGCGGCGGTGGTCCCGCGCCACTGCTCAACGCCGTCCGGCATCAGTGGTTATGG
>JBFXAN010000010.1:0-66844 GCA_050184225.1 Dehalococcoidia bacterium
AGGAGCACCAGGTGACGATCGGCCGGGAGACACATCGCGTGCCGGAACCGTTCCTCGTCCTCGCCACCCAGAACCCGATCGAGACCGAAGGCACCTACCAGCTCCCCGAAGCCCAGGTCGACCGCTTCCTGCTCAAGGTGCTGGTCGACTACCCGAGCGAGCGGGAGGAGTACACGATCGTCCAGCGGGTGACCGGCACGCTGCCGGCGCCGCGGCCGATCATCAGCACCGACTACTTGATGCAGCTTCAACAGCAGGCGGATACGGTCTATGTCGATCCGGTGCTGATTGAATACGCCGTGCGGATCGTCGCCGCCACCCGCCGCCCGGCGGAGTACAACCTCGGCGACACGGCCCGCTACCTCAGCTACGGCGGTAGTCCCCGGGCCTCGATCAACCTTGTCCTCGCCGGCCGCGCCCTGGCGATGTTGCGCGGCCGTGACCACGTCCTGCCAAACGACATCACCGAGCTCGCGCCGGATGTGTTGCGTCACCGGCTGGTGCTCTCGTATGAAGCGCTGGCCGACGGCGTCTCGGCCGACGCACTGATCGACCGTATCTTGGAGCGCGTTCCCGCGCCACACCGCCCGCTGGCAGAGTCACCGGCCGTCCCACAGCAGCGACCAGGGTTGAGTTATGAGCAGAGCGCCTGAAGGGCCGCCGCGAGGCGGACGCCTGCGCTCATTGGTCCGCCGGCCCGCACTCACCATCGTCCGCCGGTCACCGAATGAGGTTCAGGCTCATCAGGAGATCCCGGAGACACGCCCCGACCCGGAGCGCATCCTGCACCGACTCGACTGGCAGATCGTGCGGCGGCTCGACGGCCTCCTCCAGGGCGACTATCGCTCGCTCTTTATGGGACACGGCCTCGACCTGGCCGAGGTGCGTGAGTATCAGCCGGGCGATGACGCCCGCTACATCGACTGGAACGTGACCGCCCGCACCGGTGAGCCGCACGTCCGTCAATACCTGGAGGATCGCGAGATCACCGCCTGGCTGCTGCTCGACACCTCGGCGTCGGTCGATTTTGGCACGGCGCGGGCGCACAAACGCGACCTGATGGTGGACTTCGCCGGCGTGATCGCGCGACTGCTCACCCGTCAGGGCAACCGCGTCGGCGCGATGCTCTACTCCGGCGGCGTCGATACCGTGCTACCCGCGCGGGGCGGCCGCCGGCAGGCGCTCACCCTGATCCACCAACTGACACGGCCCGACCGGCAGCGCTCCGACGGTCCGACCGATCTGGCCGCCGTGCTCGACCGGGCGGGGCAGAGCATCCGGCGCCGGTCGCTGCTCTTCGTCGTATCGGACTTTATTACCGCGTCGGGATGGGAGACATCACTGCGGCGCCTGACCCAACGCCATGAGGTCGTCGCCGTCTGGCTGCGCGACCCGCGCGAGGAGGAATTGCCGGATGTCGGCCCGCTCGTGCTGCAGGATTCGGAGACGGGTGAGCAACTGACGGTCGATACGCACGACCCGCGGTTCCGCGCCCGCTTCCACTCGCTCGCGGCGGAGCGGCGGCAGCGCCTGACGCGCACCTTCGCCGGCAACGGCGTCGATCTGCTCAACCTCTCCACCGATCAGGACATGCTGACGGAACTCGCGGGCTTCGCCCGCCGGCGGCGTCAGGCAGGCAACCGAAAGCCGGCAGCGACGACACCCACCGCGCCGCGCGTCGAGGCAATCCCTCCGCGCGGCTCGTGAACCAGGAGATTCCGATGACATTCCTCATGCCACAGGCGTTGCTGGTGTTGCTGCTGGTGCCGGTCCTGCTGGCGGTCTACATCCTGATGCAGCGACGGCGACGGCGCTATGCCCTCCGTTATGCCAGCGTCTCGCTCGTGCGGGAGGCGGTCGGCCCTGGTCCGGGCATCCGCCGGCACATCCCACCCGCCCTCTTCCTGCTGGCGGTGGCGGCGATGGGAGTCGCGCTCGCCCGGCCGGAGATGACGATGGCCGTACCGCAGGAGACCGGCACCGTCATCCTCTCGGTCGATGTCTCCGGTTCGATGCAGGCGACTGACGTCGCTCCGAACCGGATGGAGGCGACGAAGGAGGCCGTCCGCAATTTTGTGCGCGAGCAGCCGAAGGGTGTCGAGATCGGTGTCGTCTCCTTCTCCGATTCCGCCGCGCTCGTGCAGGCGCCGACGACCGACAAGGATGACGTGCTGCGCGCGATCGACCGGCTCCAACCGCAGGCGGGTACCAACATCGGCAGCGGTCTCCAAACCGCGCTGGACGCGATCGACCGCGGCGTCGATGCCCCACCCTCGACGGCGACGCCGACGCCCGCGCCTGCTGCTCAATCCGCCGACGAGCCACCCACGGCAACGGTCGTGCTGATCTCCGATGGCGAGAGCAACATCGGTCCCGACCCGGTCGAGGTTGCGGAAGCGGCTGCTGCCGCCGGCGTGCGCGTCTATACGGTCGGCATCGGCACGCCGCAGGGCGTCCGACTCAGCATTCGCGGCCAGTCCATTCTCACCCGGCTGGACGAGCCGACGCTCCGCGAGATGGCGGAGACGACCGGCGGCCAATACTTGAGCGCGCAGGATGAGTCCGAGTTGATGCAGGTCTATGACGATCTCGCCCGCAACCAGAGCACTGAAGAGGAGACGGTCGAGGTCACCTTCCTCGCCGCGGCCGGCGCTCTGATGCTCTCGCTGGTGGGCGGCGCCCTCTCCTTGTTGTGGTTCAACCGCCTGCCGTAGCCGGCGGAAGCCCCTGGGAGCGCGAGCATCCCTGCCCGCAATGGCGTCGAGCAACCATGCGGGCAGGGATGCCCGCGCTCCCAGGGGGTCCCCAAGATTACGCCACCAAACTCACCCGCCCGCCGACGCTGACGAAGAGGTAGCCAGCCGCACCGGTCCGGCGGAAGATCACCTCCACACCCGGAATCAGCTCCACCTCCGTCACGCCCTTATAGACCATGCTGCAATCGCCGAGATGCACGTCCACCCGGCTGAGCGACGGCCAGACGATCACCCCGACCTCGATGCCGAGCGACGCATTGGGCAGCACCAGCCGGTAAACCGCCGCGTCGCGCACCCGATACGGCTCGACACACGCCGCCACGCCGAGCAACGCGGCAATCTCGGCAATGGCGGCTTCGTCGAAGGGAAGGGTGACAGTCATTCGTCGGGATTGATAGTCTGCATACCACATCAGAGTTCCAGGTTCCACGTCGGGCTTGGAACGTGGAACTCGGAACATGGGACTGACGTTAGTATGCCCTTTCTCACGCTCAACGGGATCGATCTGTACTACGAGGTTCACGGCGAGGGTCCGGCGGTGGTCTTCTGCCACGGCGCGGGCGGGAATCACCTCTCCTGGTGGCAGCAGATTCCCGTTTTTCGCGAACACTTCCGCTGCATCATCTATGACAACCGCGCCTTCGGCCGCTCGCTCGACGTTGAAGGTGGCGGCCGTCAGTGGTTTTGGCAGGATCTCGCCGGCCTGCTCGACCATCTCGGCGTCGAACGCACGGCGATCGTTGCCCAATCGATGGGCGGCCGCACGGCGGTACCGTTCGCGATGCGGGCGCCCGGACGTACCTGGGCGATCGTGCTGGCCGGCACCAACGGTGGCGCTGTCACCGAAGCGGTGCGACTGGCGCAGGACGAATACAAGGCGTCACTGCCAAAAGGCTCCACCCTGAACGACCGCGCGCTGGCGCCGGGCTATGCCGCACGCGACCCGGAGAAGGAATTCCTCTATCGCTCGATCAACCGCTTGAATCCGAAGCGTCCGCGCGACTTCCTCGCCATCCCGGCCGGCTATCGCGGCAGTTCCGCCCAGCGCCTCGCCGAGAGCGGCATCCCCGTCCTCTTTCTCGTCGGCGAACATGACGCGATTATCCCGCCCGCTATCAATCGTCTCTGCCATGAAGCCGTCCCCGGCTCCAGCTATCAGGAAATCGAAGGCGCCGGCCACTCCGCCTACTTCGAAAAGCCGGCCGAATTCAACGCGGCCGTCATGTCCTTCCTCAAGGAACACCAGCCATAGTGCAAGGTGGCGCTTTCGTTCGGGACCGCGAGCGAAGATGCTCCGTGTTCGAAGGGCGGCTCAGTCGATACTGTGCGAGGGCAATCAAACGGTGTATCGCCTGTACGTCGACACCTCGTATACGGCGGATGCTATGACCCCGAATTTGAGACGGATTCCCGCCGGCTTGTGGAACACGTTCGTGCAGGTCGGATCAGATTGTTGATGAGCGATGTCGTGATCCGCGAATTGCAGAGCGCACCGGAGGATGTCAGGAATTTGGTCGTCTCGCTGCCAAAGGATTCCATCGAGGTCGTTCCTTTGACCGAGGATGTCATTGAGCTACGCAACGCGTACCTTGCGGCAGGTATACTCACAGTTCGATCCATCGACGATGCAACGCACGTCGCTGCCGCGACCGTGGCACGAGCGGATGCCATTGTGTCCTGGAACTTCCGGCACATCGTGCGACTCGACAAGATGCGCGCGTACAATCAGGTCAACCTGTCGAACGGATATGGGCTTCTCTCGATTGTCACACCACGGGGGGTTCAGTTTGAAGACCAGACCAATGAAGAAAACGTTTGACGCACTGGCGAACAAGTGGATGATTCAAGAGACGATTGCGGCGGAGATCGCCTGCCTGTCACCAAAGGAAGAGATTGAGTACTTCCGTCGTGAGTCAGAGCGTGGTGAACTCGGTGAATGGTGGCGATCTGTGAAAATGCCCGCGCGTCGTGCCGGTTAATTGGGAAGAGCAACTCCACCAACATCCTGACTACATCCGTTCGCACGCCGAATAGTTCTTCGATATCAAATCATCCAATAGCGACATAGCACGTGAAGCCAACGAATCTGGCAAGGCTCACCTCATGCATGTCGTACTGGTGAGGCTCCCCTCCTCAAGACCTTGGGGAGGGGCCGGGGGAGGGGGACTATCGCCAATGCCCACTACCACACACTTCCGCGATCGCTACGGCCTGCCGCTGAGCACAACCTCAGCGATAGCGGCCGAACAGTATACAGAGGGCATCGACCGAACACTTGCCGGTAGCGCCGGCGCCGATCAATGCCTTGAACGTGCCCTTGCTGCCGACGACGGCTTCGCCCTGGCGCAGGCCGCGCTCGCCCGCAGCGAGCAGTTCCGTGGGCTCATTCCTCAGGCGCGGGCGCGGGCAGCGCGCGCGCGGGCGCTGGCCTCCGGGACCACGCCGCGGGAGCGCAGCCACGTCGAGACGATCGCCATCGCGATCGATCACGGCGGCGGTCCGCGGGCGCTCGCGGCGGTCAAAGAACACGTCGGGCAGTTCCCGCGCGACGCCTTCGTCCTCTCCCAGGCGAGCGGCGTCTACGGGTTGATCGGCTTCAGCGGCCGCCAGGACCGCAACGACGAACAGGTGGCGCTGCTCGACAGCGTCGCTCCGGCCTACGGCGACGAAGACTGGTGGTTCCTCAGCGCCTATGGCTTCGCCCAGAACGAGGTGTTCCGCTTCGAGGAGGCGCGGCGACTGGTGGAACGGTCGCTCCAACTCTACGACCGGAACGCTCACGCCGCCCACGCGCTCGGTCATGTCTTCTACGAAACGGGCGACCCCGGCAGTGGCGCCGCCTTCCTCGACCCCTGGATCGACGCCTATGACCGCACGGCCCAGCTCTTCGGCCATCTTTCGTGGCACCTTGCCCTCTTCGAGCTTGCCGCCGGTAACGTCGATCGGGTGTCCGACCTGTTCGAGCACAACATCGGCCCGCGGGCATCGAAGCTGGCGCCGCTCGGCATCCTCGCCGACTCCGCCTCCCTGCTCTGGCGTTGCGACCTGTATGGCAGCGGCGCGCCCCGGAGCTGGGACGACGTGCGTGACCTGGCCGTCCGTGCCTTCCCCCACACCGGTGTTACCTTTGCCGATGTCCACGCGGGACTCGCCTACGCCGCATCCGGCGACCAGGAGTCGTTGGATCGGCTGATCGCCGAACTGCGCGGACGCGCCGCCGAAGGCAGGCTTCCGGCGGGCGAGGGTGTCATCGCTCTGATCGAGGGCATCGCCGCCTTCGCCCGCGCGGACTACGAAGCCGCCGTCCGCCGGCTGGAACCAGTGGCCGATCAAGTGATTCGCATCGGCGGCAG
Source organism: Dehalococcoidia bacterium (assembly GCA_050184225.1). Taxonomy (GTDB): domain Bacteria; phylum Chloroflexota; class Dehalococcoidia; order CAUJGQ01; family CAUJGQ01; genus JBFXAN01. The sequence goes on from JBFXAN010000010.1 coordinate 6,110, forward strand.
TCACGCCCAGCGTGAGGTTTTCGAAGACACGCTGCTCGTCGCCTACCTGCGGAGCGGCCGCCGCGAGCAGGCCGAAGCACTCCTCCGCGAGCGGTTGGACCGCCGTCCGTCGACAAGGGACGCCCGGTGGCTGGCGGAGGCGACGGTGGACCCCTCCCCCGCTTAACCTCCGGTTTACCTTTTGTCTTCACACGCTTGCTACACTGAAGGGCGGAGGTAGGACGATGCCGGAGTTCACGCAGTATATCCCCATCACACCCCCACGGCCGCAGCCGGAGAAGGATCGTACCCCTGGCGTTGGCCGTGCGGGGGCGTGGTTCTTCGCCCTGGCCGGGCTGCTTCTGCTTGGTCTGAGCGGCCTCGTGACGTGGCGCTGGGTGGACCGCAACCTGCTGCACTGGGGTGTCGACGATGGCAAGACCACCCAGGTGAACTCGGCGGAGTTGTTGGAGCGGGTGCGCGCCTTTGAACTGGCGACCGTGAAGCATACCTACGATGCCAACGCGCAGGTCGATGCGAGCAAGGTGTTCAACGCCGGGCCATTGCGCGCGCCGCTACCCTCGTGGATGGCCGGCCAGTCGCTCGACGTGACGGCAGATGTGGCCGTGGCGGCCGGCGTCGATCTCGCCAAGGTTCGATCCGAGGATATGCAGATCGTACGAGAAGGCAATGATGTCCGCGTGCTGATCACGGTGCCGGCGCCGGAGTTGCTCAGCGCCGAACTCATTCCCAATACACTCGACATGGATACGAACCGGGGGTTCTTGACCTGGCTGAAGACCTCGGTCGGGCTCAGCGAGACGGATATGCGGGATATCGCCGCCGATCAAGTGGTCCTCATCGCCAAGCAACGTGCGAGCGAGCAGGGCATCCTTGACGATGCCGGGCGTGAGGCGGAGCTGCGGCTCCAGACATTCCTCAACAGTCTCCCGCAGACGGGTGATGAGCGGGTGATCTACCAGGTCGTCGCCCGACCGGTAAGCGGACACTGATCCTGAAGGACTGACGCGGGAACCGCCCTCGACCGTGAAGCCGGCGGCGAGGGCATTGTCATGTATTTGACACATCTTTGAGCCGTCACTATGCTCGCGGCAGATCGCCGTCGGCCGATGCGGGCCGCATCGCCGGTGATCCGATGGGTAGGTTTGCCGCGCATGTCCGATGAAATTGACCACGACCTGTATCACAGGCTCTGTGACGACCGTTCGCCTGAGGCGCAATCCGAGTTCTGCGAGCAATACATCCCGCTCCTCAACGCCGACCGCCGTTGGATCGTGCCCGGTGTTCGCGATGAGCACATGATCACGGACGCCGTACTGCGGGCGGTGCTCACCTTCGTGGAGCATCCCGAGAGGTACGATCCAACCAAATTGAAGATCATGGACTATCTTAGAATGTCGGCGAAGGGCGACCTCCGGAACCTCATGGCCAGGGAGCGGAAGCACTCCAGCCGACGAGCGCCGCTCGATGCTGTCGATCTTCAGCGTTCGGTTGGGAATGAACCACAGGAGCCGGCATCACTGCCGGCCGGGGTTTCGCAGGATCTGCTGTTGAGGCGGCTCCGTGAGCGGTTCCCAGACCCACGAGATCAGCGGGCGGTACGCTTGATCCTCGACGGTGCCAAGAAGAACGAGGAGTTTGCGCGCATCTACAATCTTGGTGATCTGCCCCTGGCGGAGCAACGTGTAATAGTCAAACGGCACAAGGATCGGCTGAAGAAGGCGATGAAGCGAATGGGGATACGGTTCCGTGACGGCGGATGAAACTGAACGGCTGATGGCGCGGGCGGCGATGCTGGCGGAGGAACGGCCCTTCTTCGTCGCGGCGGCGCTCGCGATCTATCGCGCATTGCGACAGATCGACAACGCCGCGCTCGCGGCAGAGCTCGGCTGCACCGAGATCGGGCTCTCCCGGCTGGCGCTGTGCCGCCGTCCAGATGGAGATGGCGCGATGTTCCGGACCCAGGTTGAGCGGATCGCCCGGCACGCCGGCTGTCGCGCCGAGTCACTGGCGAATGTTCTGCGCGCGGCCTCGGCGGTTGAGAAGATGCAGGCCGCGACGCCCAGCGCCCTGCTCGCGGCCCGCGACCGGATCTCGGAGGAACCAGCCGGCTATGAAACGCCGATTGAGCCGGATGCACCGGCCGGTGTGAAGGATGCGCCGTTGTGATGCTGTCCGGAACCCGGCGGGTGAGTGCCGGGCATATCGCTCGACTTGCCGCCGAGTTTTGGTCCGAGGCCGGCGGTGCTGATGACTTCCCCCGCGAACCAGAGCCGCTGATCACCTTCCATCTCCCGATTTCCGTTCACCCACTGCCGGATCTCAGTTGTGCGGTTGTCTCTGATTGGGCCGCGCGCTTGGGCTTGCCTCCGCTCGACGATGCCACGGATCGGCCGCTGCGTGGCTGTCTCCTTGCCTATGCCGGGGAAGCGGTGCTCTTGCTGGACGGTGGGGACGATCGCGCTCAACGACGCGTCACTGTCGCGCACGAACTGGGCCATTACCTCATTGAAATCCGCGAGCCTCGACGGCGGGTGGTCCACGCCCTCGGCGGCGATGCGCTCGCCGTGCTCGACGGTGTCCGGCCGGCAACGTTCGACGAACGGCTCAATGCTGCGCTCGCCGGCACGCCGCTTGGGGTTCACGTCCACCTGATGACACGCGAGGAGGATGGCAGCATTGCCTGCGCGCGGGTCGCCGCCGCCGAATGTGCTGCCGATGACTTTGCCTTGGAATTGCTCGCGCCGCGCTCGTCGCTCCGCACCGAAGTTCTGGCGCTTGCCGGTCAGCCACTCCAACAGCGCTGGGCCTTGGCGAGCGGCCTCCTGATCGACCGCTACGATCTTCCGCCAATCATCGCCGGTGGCTACGCCAAGGAACTCGTCCATGACCTGACCGGTGACGAGAGCGTCCGGGAGCGGTTGGATCTGTGACCGGGTTTCCCCTCCCCCGGCCCCTCCCCCCGCTGCCGCGCGGAGAGGGGTGCACTCATCTGACGATGCTACCAGCGCGCTCCCGTCCCACCGCCAGGCTGTCGCAAAGAGGATACTGGCGAATACGACCCGGCGAGGCGCCCCTCTCCGCGCGCCAGCGGGGGGAGGGGCCGGGGGAGGGGTCCTTCTTCGCTATACTCTCACCATGACCGCTGCACCCCGAACTGCCACCCGTCCGCAACTCGTCTCCATCCAATTCGTCATTGTCACGGCATTGTTCGTCACCGCGCTGATCGCGGCGAACGTGATGTCGGTGAAACTCGTCAATCTCGCCGGCGTCGAGATCGACGCGGGGACGATCATCTTTCCCTTGACCTACATCTTCGGCGATGTTCTCACGGAGGTGTACGGCTACGGCCGCGCGCGGCAGGTGATCTGGCTCGGGTTCTTCTGCAACCTGCTCTTCGTGCTCGCGATGTGGGCAGGACAGATCGCACCGGCATCGGCCAACTTCGACGCGCAGCCGGCATACGAGCGGATCCTCGGCTATACGCCGCGCCTGCTGCTCGCGTCGTTCAGCGCCTATCTCGTGGGCGAGTTCGTCAATTCGTACATCCTCGCCCGACTGAAGGTGGCGACGCATGGCCGGTTCCTCTGGCTGCGGACGATCAGCTCGACGATGGCGGCCCAGGCGGTCGACTCGATCATCTTCATCACGATCGCCTTCGCCGGCGAGGTGTCGTGGGCGGTGGTTTGGGTGATCGCCCGGAACAACTGGGTGCTCAAGACCACCTATGAGGTGCTGGCGACGCCACTGACGTATCTCATCGTCACGCGGCTCAAAGACATCGAAGGCGTCGACGTGTACGACCGCGGCACGAACTGGAATCCGTTCGCCTGGCTGCCCTTCGTCGGACGTACCCGTCAGCCGGGCTGACTCACCGGAGCGAAGCCAGTGATATCCATGCCCCCGCGCCATGCCTTCGCTGTACTCGCGGCCGTGCTGCTGATGGCGGTTGCGAGCGGCCATAGTACGGCGAACCAGTTGCAATCGATCGATTGGAACGCCGTGGTGCTGTCTGATCCACGGGTCATGCAGCTGTCTGACTGTCCGCATCTCATCGACACACTCGGTCCCTGCATCGAGGTCGCGGTCGATCGGTCAACACCAGAGGCCGATGCAACGCCTGATGATCCATCAGCGATGATTGTCGGATACGCCGCGACCGCACCGGAGGATGTGGTCTACGGGGATCTCGATGCTGACGGCACGGACGAGGCTGTGATCCGCATCGAGTCAGGCGGCACGGCGGGGACGATCGGCTTCCTGCTGTTTCGGGATGGACGGACGCATCCAAGACTGGTCACGGCGCGATCGGGATACAAGCTCTATCCCCGGATCGAACAGGGCCGCCTGCTCGTGACGCAGCCCTACTACTTCGGCTTCGAAGGCAATTGTTGCCCCAGCGCCGCCGTGACCGAGATGTACACGCTCGATGGCGACGATCTGGTGCTCCTCTCGATTCCGGGTCAGTCGCCGCGGTGGTCGGTGGTCGGTCCGGACGGTGAGTATTCGGCGACCTTCGCCGAGGTGGTTGTGGCCGGATTCTATCGCGCGCTGGACCACGGCGCCTTCGAGGATGCCTACGGATTTCTCAGCCCGATGTTTCAGACTGAGCATCCATTTCAGGAGTGGCGCGATGGGTTTGCCACCACCCGCCGCATCGAGGCGACCACGCTCGGCAGTCGTGAGACCTTCGCCGAGGATGGCGTGCCGGCGTACGAGGTGATCGTCTCGCTAGCGGTCGTGGATGAGCTGCCATCCGGCGAGCGGCTTGGCCGGCGCTTCGCCGGAGTTTGGTTGGTGGTCGAAGGCTCGTGGCCGGGACTGTCGCTGAGACTCGACGCGGCGCGGATCGGCGAAGTGCCGTAGATACAATCAGCGGCCCGGAGGCAGGATTGCCTCGACGGGCCGCAGGAGTGCTTGGCCGCTTCCGTGGTTGTTGTCCTGTCCTTAGAATGCCTCACAGAGCGAGTCGAGCAATCGGCCGAGGGGACGGAATCAGGCTGCGTCAATGGGCGGGCCAGATGCATGGCCATTTGGCTGATAGCGGACCGATACCTCAGACGGGGAACGAGCGTCGTGGTCAAGATCGTCGCGACACCAGACGAAGCCGTCATCGATATCCCGGACGGCGCGGTGGTCATGTTTGGCGGGTTCGTCTCGGCCGGCACGCCGACGAACCTGATCCGGGCGCTGGTACGCCACGGCGCGCGCAACCTGACCGGCATCGCCAACAACATCGGCCTCGGCGATGAGCTCGACTCGCTTTGTGAGAACCGGCAGATCGCGCGCTTCATCGCGTCTTTTGCCATTCGTGCGTCCGGGGCGCGTGACAGCCACTTCGAGCGACAGTATCGCGCCGGTGAGGTGTCGTTGGAGTTGGTGCCACAGGGGACGCTGGCCGAGCGCATCCGGGCGGGCGGCGCCGGCATCCCCGGCTTCTACAGTCGCACCGGGGTGGGGACGCCGGTCGCCGAGGGCAAAGAGATGCGGGAGTTCGACGGCGAACGCTACCTGCTGGAGACGGCGATCACCGCGGACGTTGCTCTGCTCAAGGCCCACCGTGCCGACCCGTGGGGCAACCTCACCTATCGAGGCGCCGGCCGCAATTTCAACGTGCCGATGGCGACGGCCGCGCGGACGGTGATCGTCGAGGTCGATGAGATCGTCGAACCAGGCGCGATCGACCCACAGCACGTTGTCACCCCCGGCGTCTACGTGGACCGCATCGTCCGCTGCGATACGATACCAACGCGCTGGGAGCAGTAGGACAGGGCGAAGCGATGGTGAAGGGACTGACCCGCGAGTTGATCGCGATGCGCGTGGCGCAGGAACTGCACGATGGCCAGGTGGTGAACCTGGGGATCGGCCTGCCGACGCAGGTGCCCCACTTTCTGCCGTCGGATGTTCACGTCTGGTTCCAGGCGGAGAACGGCATCCTCGGCTACGGCGGCATCAAGGAAGCGGAGTACGATCAGGACTTCATCAACGCCGGCGGACAGCCGGTCGAGATCCTGCCCGGCGCGTCGTTCTTTTCCAGCGATCAATCCTTCGCCATGATCCGTGGTGGTCACATTGATGTGGCGATCCTCGGTGGCTTGCAGGTGTCGGCGCGTGGCGACCTGGCGAACTGGTACGTGCCGAGCCGGGGCGGCGGCAGCATCGGCGGCGCCATGGACCTGGCTACCGGCGCCCGCCGCCTGATCGTGGCGATGGAACACACGACCAAAGGTGGCGAGCCGCGCATCCTCGAACACTGTACCTATCCCCTCACCGCCGAGCGCTGCGTCAAGCTCGTCGTCACCGATCTCGCCGTGATCGAGGTGACGCCGGCCGGTCTCGTATTGCGCGAGGTGGCACCCGGCGTGCCCGTCGCCGATGTGGTCGAACGGACGGACGCGCCGATGAACACGTCCGGCGTGCGCGAGATGCGTCTCTAATCGCCGCCGCTCCGTGCCGGCGCATCCTGTCGATCATCCGGACAGGTCGCATATGCCCGCCGTCGGGTTCCGGCTCCGCTGTGCCACGAACAACTTTCAGCAATTTTTTGGGTGACGCGCGATCAATCGAGCGGTCTATCAGGCCGATCCGGCGATGCTCGATCACACGGGCAACATGACCGTGCTATTTCCAGCATCGGAGGAAGCAATCATGATTGTGGCGACACGGATTCCCTCACTGACCAGGCAGATGTTGGCGGCGACACTCGCGGCTCAGGCACGGCAGAACGGCGCGACGAGCGCGGGCCGGGAGGTGCGGCTCGTCCATCAACTGGAAGCGCTCGGCTACAACGTTCGCATCGAGCGGCGCGCCGCATAGCGCAACCGTCTCTACGTCCCACGACGGCGCGACATCACCGATCCGCCGACCGCGAGGACGAGCAGCGCGATGGCGCCGGCGACGAGCATCACCGGCGGGCCGCCGTTGTCCGATGGTGGCCGCTCGACCGGCGGCGCGTCATCGATCGGTCCCTCGAGTACCGGCGTGACGATCACCCGCGCCATGGGCACTTGTGTGCCGGGTGACGCGGGGAACGGTGCCGGCGTTGGTTCGGACGTTGGTTCAGGTGTGGGTTCAGGCGTCGGCTCTGGGGTAGGGGTCGGTGACGGCGTCGACGATGGCGTTGCAATCGGCGATGGGGTTGGGGGCGGCATCGTCGCGATCGCCGGCGTCGGTGGTGCTGCCTGGACGGTCGCTGGTACAGGCGGCGCCGTGGGAACCAGCGGCGTTTGTGCTGGTTGGGGCGCTGCTGGTGGTGCGAACTGCGCCGGGCTGCGGAGGATGATCTCGGCCTCACCCCGGTAGAGCTCGATCGCGCCCCAGACGGTCAGCGTGGCGCCGCGCCACGACTCCGGCGCCGGCTGGAACTTCGGCCGATCCTCCTCCCAGATGACAACGGTGAAACGGCTTCCCAGGTCGATGAATGTTGGCCGGCCGTTGCTCTGTTGCGCCCAGAAGACATTGGTGACGCGTCCGCTGACACACGCGAACTCACCCGCATGGGCAGCAGCTTCCTGAGGCGCATAGCAGCCGGCCTGCGCTCCGGCGCGGATGAGAGATCCGGCAACGATCAACCCGAGCAACACACCTCCTATCCAGCGGCGCACAATCTCCCTCCAGATGATCGCTACCCGACGGATTATAAACGCGATCATGATGCCGGTGCGGCCCGCCCTTATGACTGTCGTTGCTGAACCCCGTACGCTGACAGTGACCGCTCGTTCAATCGACGAGCGATCGAAGGCTGCTTTCATATCTCTCGAATCAAGGACTTCAACATGCACGTCTTTGTTGTCGGTGGGGCCGGCTACATCGGATCGGTGACAGCAGCGGAACTCCTGGCCGCCGGTCATGAAGTGACGGTCTACGACGCGCTGGCGCGCGGCCACCGGGAGGCGGTTCCGGACGGCGCCCGCCTGATTCAGGGGGAGTTCGGCGACGGGGAGGCTCTGCGCCGGGCACTGACGACCGCCAAATTCGATGCCGCGATGCACCTCGGTGCGTTCATCGAGGCCGGCGAGTCGATGCGCGACCCCGGCAGCTTCTTTACCAACAACGTCGCCAGCAGCGTCACGTTGATCAACGCGCTGCTGGAGGCCGGCGTCGAGCGCCTCGTCTTCAGTTCCAGCGCCGGCGTCTACGGCGAGCCGGAGACGATCCCGATCCCGGAGGAGCATCCGCTGCGGCCGGTGAATGTCTATGGCGAGACGAAGCTGCTCGTCGAGCGGATGCTGCGCTGGTACGGTGAGCGACGCGGGTTGCGGTGGGTGGCGCTGCGCTACTTCAACGCTGCCGGCGCCACGCCGGAGCGGGGCGAGGACCACGACCCGGAGACGCATCTGATCCCGATCGTGCTCCAGGTGCCGCTGGGCACGCGGCCGATGATCACGATCTTCGGCGGTGACTATCCAACGCGGGACGGCACCTGCATCCGTGATTATGTCCATGTGCTCGATCTGGCCCAGGCGCACATCCTCGCGCTCGGCCAGTGCGACCGCGGCAGCGGCGCCTTCAATCTGGGCAACGGTCGGGGCTTCAGCAACATGGAGGTGGTCGAGGCGGCGCGGCGTGTCACCGGCCACCCGATCCCGGTCGACGTTGGTCCGCGTCGCCCCGGCGATCCGGCGGAACTGGTCGCATCGTCGGAGAAGGCGCGCGCCCTGCTCGGCTGGCAGCCGGGCTACACGTCACTGGATGACATCGTCGCCAGCGCCTGGGAGTGGCATCGCGCGCGCCCTAATGGCTATGGCGACGGCTGCGCCTGATAGAATCAGCCGAAGAACGTCCGTGAGGCAGCGCAATGACACGAACCATAACGGTGATCTTCGATGGCGAATCCTTTAGGCCAACCGAGCCGGTAGACCTGCCGGCCAATACCGAATATCAGATGACAATTGAATCTCTCGATTCGGCCGGTACAGAACATCCGGTTGACTCGGAACTTCGGCCACTGGCAAGTCTTCTCGATATCACGATCGATACCGGACTTGGCGATCTGGCCGAGCAGCACGACCACTACCTCTACGGAACGCCCAAGCGATGAACGGCAGCCGCGCGCGTTTCGTCGATACCGGCTATTGGATTGCGTCCGTCGATCGGAGTGACCGCTATCACGAAAGGGCCGTAGCCCTGGCACGTCGGCTGGCGGGTCCGCTTGTTACGACCGAGGCGGTGCTGGCCGAGGTCGGCAACGCACTCGCTGGGTTCCGGTGGCGTGCGGCCTCCGTCACCTTGCTGCGGCGTGTCCGGTTGAATCCCGTGATTGAGATCGTTCCTGTCACCGGAGTCCTCTTCGATCGGGCGGTGCAGTTCTACACCGCCCGGCCGGACAAGGAGTGGGGTCTGACGGACTGCATCTCGTTCGTCGTGATGTAGGATCGCGGCATCGCCGAGGCACTCGCGGCCGACCAGCACTTCGTTCAGGCCGGCTTTCGGGCGCTCCTGCGTGAGGCGTAAGTCCACACCGCGATGATCGACATGCGGACGTGTCGCAATCACGCCGGGTCGAAAAGTATCGGGTAGTGCTCCAGGCCGCGGATGATGAAGTTGTCGACGCGCACCGCCGGCCGGTCCGGGTCGGGGCGGAGATTCTTCGTCCGGCGCAGCAGCGTCTCCCAGACGACCCGCGCTTCCAATCGGGCGAGCGGTGCACCCAGGCAGAAGTGGATACCGTAGCCGAAGGCGATGTGGTTGTTCGGCGTGCGGCTGATGTCGAAGCGGCCGGCGTCGGGGAACTGCGCTTCGTCACGGTTGGCGGATGCATAGAGCATGAGCACTTTCTGGTCCGCCGGGATCGTCGTCCCGGCGACGACCACGTCATGCGTGGTCGTGCGGAAAAGGCCCTGGACGGGTGAGTCGTAGCGCAGCGCCTCCTCGATCATGCTCGGTACGAGCGACTGACGCTCGCGCAGCAACGCCATCTGGTCCGGGTGCTCCATCAACGCCAGGGCCGCGTTCGAGATCAGGTTCGTCGTCGTCTCATTGCCCGCGACCAGGAGCAGCAGGCAGAACATGAGAATGTCTTCGGTGGTCAGCGCGTCGCGGTCCTCCTGCGCCGCCACCAGCGCGCTGATCAGGTCGTTCCGGCGCGCTCGGCGGCGCGCTTCGACCATCGCGCCAAAGTACTCCCCGAACTCGGCGAAGGTGCGGTCGTTGAGCGCCTGATCTGCTTCCGGGTCACTCTCGTCGAAGCCGGTGCCGATGAAGGCATCCGACCATCGCTTGAAGTCTGCGCGCCGCTCCGGTTCGACGCCGAGCAACTCGGCGATCACCGTCACCGGCAACGGGATCGCCAGATCCTGCGTCAGGTCGAAGGCGTCGCTGTCGAGCGCGCGGTCCAGCAACTGATTGGTAATCGCCTGAATCCGCGGCTCCAGGTCCGCCACCATCCGCGGCGTGAACGCTTTGCTCACCAGCGACCGCAGCAGGGTATGGTCCGGTGGGTCGGTCGAGATCAGCATCCGGCTGTCATCCCGGCCGGAGCCGATCCCCTGGGCGGAGGAAAAATCACTATGGTTGCGGAGCGCGGCCGACACATCGGCGTAGCGGCTGAGCGCCCACCAGCCCGTCTGCTCGTCGTGGTAGACCGGTTGCTCGCGGCGCAGCCAGGCGTAGCTGGGATATGGGTCTTGCTTGAACTCCGCTGACAGCGGATGGAAACCGGAGACGGTGGTCATGCAGGGGCCTCCACTTCGATCGAACGAAATCCCGGATCGGGATGCGCACATCCGAAGGCGGCGCCTCTGCTCTCGCTGCCGGCTGGATTATAGCGAACTGTCCGCAACGATGTGAGGCCGAGTACTTTCAGCAGTGTGACGATCAAACCGATGCAGGCGGTGAATGATCACCGTCAATCGCTTGCTGCACGCGCCACGTCGGTAGGCGACGCGGATTGCTGGATCGCTGGCGCGGCGTGCGCGGCATCATTCGACTCCATACGAGGCTGTCCAGTGGGAAGCGCAGCGGCGACTACGGCGAGCACGGAGATCGCGCCGCCCGCGAGGAAACCGGCGCGGATGCCGTCGAGCAGCACATCGGACGGGATCTGATCGGTGCTGACGGCGCTGCTGCCGAGGTGGGATGAAGCGACCGCGACGACGATCGTGCCCATCAGGGCGAGGCCGGTCGCGTTGCCGATGTTGCGGGAGGTGGCGACGCTGGCGGATGCGGTTCCCAGTTGTTGCGGTGGCACGCTGCCCATGATCGCGCTGCTGTTCGGCGACTGGAAGATTGCCGAACCGAGGCCGATCAATGCCATTCGAGCCATGATCGCCGCCATCGGCGTGTCTGCCGCCAGCGTCGTCAGCGACAGCAGGCCGAGCGTCACCAGCGCCGATCCGAGCGCCTGCTGATAGCGGAAGCCGAACCGGTCGGCGACGTAGCCGCTCAGCGGCGCGAGGGCGAGCATCAGCACCGGAATCGTCACGATCACGAGGCCGGCGTGCGCCGTCGAGTAGTCGAGCACCTGGATCAAATAGAAGGGCATGAGAAAGGTGACCGCTGACTGCCCGACGAAGTTCAGCATCAGCGAGAGCGCCGAGAGGCTGAACGTGCGGATGCGAAACAGCGCCAGGGAAATGATCGGGCCGGGCGACCGACCCTCAATGCGAATGAACGCAACCAGCGAGATCACGCCGATGGCAAACAGTCCGAGGATCGCCGGCGAGGTCCATCCCCAGGCGACGCCGCGGTTCATTGCCAGGATCGTGCCGCCGAGCGCGCCGAAGAGTGTCAGGGCGCCAGCGATGTCCATCCGGCGGCCGGCGGCGATACTGGATCGCTCGCGCACGACGAGCAACACCATGAGGAAGACGGCAATACCGAGCGGGACGCGGAGATAGAAGATCGCGCGCCAGTCCAGCAGGCTGAGGATCACGCCGCCCAGGATCGGGCCGGACATCAACCCCGCGCCGACCGCCGCATTCGTGCCGCCGAGGGCGCGGCCGCGCTCGCTCGCCGGAAAGGCATCGACGACGATCGCCGTACCATTGGCGACGACCATCGACATGCCGATCGCCTGGACGGCGCGGAGCGTAATCAACTGGCCGATGCTCTGGGTGAAGCCGACGCCGGCCATACCGATCGTGAAGATGATCCAGCCGGTCAGGTAGACGCGCCGGCGGCCGAAGAGATCGCCGACCCGCCCCGCCGTCAGAGTGAGGCTGGTGGCGGTGAGACTGAAGATGAGCGTCGCCCAGATCACGGTATCCGGCGACGCGTCGAACTCGCGGGAAAGGGTCGGCAGCGCGATGTTGACGATGCTGAAATCCATCGTCGCGACGTAGGTGCCGAAGGCGATCGCGACGAGAACCCGCCACTTGGTCTGCATGGGAGCAGCGTACCACCGTTGTTGCGGTGGTGGGACCAAGCCGAGGGTTACGACTGCTTGTCAAGGATGGGGCGTATCGGTATCGTCGAGATGTGACGGCCATCGGCTGCATGATTCGTCGAGGCGTCGATTGAGGGGCCATACGACGCAAGAGGGCGACGGAGGGTCGCATCATGGTGTATGCGCCGCCGAGGCGGAAGTTTAGCGTCGATGACTACTATCGGATGGCCGACGCCGGCATCTTCCACGAGGACGATCGGGTCGAGTTGCTGGATGGAGAAATCTACGAGATGACGCCGATCGGCGATCGCCATGCGAGGACGGTCAATTGGCTCTCGAGTGTCTTCACTCGCCGGCTCGGTGATCGGGTGGTCGTGAGTCCGCAGAACCCGGTTCGACTTTCAGACTATTCAGAACCGCAACCGGATGTCGCCGTACTACGGCGGCGTGAGGATTTCTACCGCTCTGGCAAGCCGCGACCAGAAGATGTCTTTCTGATCGTCGAAGTCGCGAAATCATCACTTGACTACGATCGCGTAACGAAACTTCCGCGCTATCCCGACGCCGGCATCCTTGAGGTCTGGATCGTGAACCTTGCGGACGACCAGCTCGAGATTTACCGGAAGCCTGGCGAAGGCGGATATAGTGAGCGCATCGTCCTGGTTCGCGGGGATAGCATTGCACCGGAAGCATTACCGGATCTGGTACTGTCCGTCGACGAAATCCTTGGATAAGCGGGTGTCACGTATCCGACTTTGCCCGGCTCTTGACACACGCAGTATGATAGGGCCAATTAATGGAGAAGGAGGTATGCAGGAATACCCGCCCGCGGTGTCGACCGTGTTGGCCTTGATTGACATCGCTCCGGCGCTCGTGACAGTCATCCTCGGCTGGTGAGCGCACCATTCGTCCCGCATACGGATGGATTATCTATTGCACGCTGTCGTACTTCTGTTGACAGGCGTCGGGGTACCTTGCTACACTCCGTAGAGCAGGGTATGACCCCTATTGTCTCTTGTGCTGACCCCCAGACAGTTATCCGATCAAACCGGCGTCCCTAGGGATCTTGCCGGCGCTTGCGGCTTTTCAGCCCAACCGCGCCGGTCATGTGGAGGTGTCAGGTATCAGGCGTCAGGTTTCGGGCGCGGAACGCGCTCGTGTGACCGAAGCCCTGAACGCTGATACCTGACTCTCGTTGCGTGAGGAGTGCTCTCGTATGACCATCGCCAAGGACCTCGTCCGTGGCCACATTCTTGTCCCCAGTGTCAGGAAGGACTATTCGCGTATCCCGCATGTGCTCGACCTTCCCAATTTGATCCAGGTGCAGAAGGACTCCTTCAACTGGTTCAAAGAAGAAGGTCTGCGCGAGCTTTTCGACGAGATCTCGCCGATCCAGGACTTCACCGGCACGCGTATGGAGCTGCGCTTCGGCGAGTATTCCTTCGGCGAGCCGAAGTACTCGGAAGCCGAGTGCCGCGAGCGGGATATGACCTTCAGCGCGCCGCTGAAGGTGAACGTCGAGCTTCATATCAAAGAAACAGGTGAGGTCAAAGAGCAGGAACTGTTCATGGGCGACTTCCCGCTCATGACCGAGCACTCCACCTTCGTCATCAACGGCGCCGAGCGCGTCGTCGTCTCCCAGCTTGTCCGGTCGCCCGGTGTCTACTTCACGATCGAGCAGGACCCGACCAGTGGCCGCGACCTCTGCTTCGCCAAGCTGATCCCGAACCGCGGCGCTTGGCTCGAGTTCGAGACCTCGAACAAGGACATCGTCTCGGTCAAGGTCGACCGCAAGCGCAAGATCCCGGTGACGACGCTGTTGCGTGCGATCGACGAAGACCCTGAGATCGAGGATGAGACGCAACTCGGTACCGACGAGCGCATCCTTGCCATGTTCGAGGATGTCGACACCGGCGACCGCCAGTACATCCAGAAGACGCTCGAGAAGGACGGCATCCCGACCGACCTGCGTAACAAGCGCGGCGCGATCACTGAGTTCTACAAGCGGCTGCGCCCCGGCGACCCGCCGACGCTGGACAACGCCCGCGCGCTGCTCAACAGCCTCTTCTTCAACGAGCGCCGCTATGACCTCGGCCGGGTGGGACGCTACAAGCTGAACAAGCGGTTGAGCCTGGGCGAGGCGGTCACCCGCCGCATCCTTCGGCCGGAGGACATGATCGCGATCGTCAAGGAGATGGTCCGGATCAACAACGGCCAGGGCCGCCGCGACGACATCGACCACCTCGGCAACCGCCGCGTCCGCGCCGTGGGCGAGTTGATCCAGAACCAGTTCCGCATCGGTCTGCTCCGCATGGAGCGTGTCGTCCGCGAGCGGATGACGATTACTGACCCCGATCAGGCAACGCCGTCGGCGCTGATCAACATCCGCCCGGTGGTGGCGGCGATGAAGGAGTTCTTCGGCGGCTCGCAGCTCAGCCAGTTCATGGACCAGACCAACCCGCTGGCCGAGCTGACGCACAAGCGCCGCCTCTCCGCGCTCGGTCCCGGCGGACTTTCCCGCGACCGCGCCGGCTTCGATGTGCGCGACGTGCACAACAGCCACTACGGCCGCATCTGCCCGATCGAGACGCCGGAAGGCCCGAACATCGGTCTGATCGGCTCGCTCGCCACCTACGGCAAGGTGAATCCCTACGGCTTCATCGAGACGCCCTACCGCAAGGTTGTGCGCGAACTGCCGAAAGATTCGCCTGAGTTGGTCGGCCGCATCCTCCGCGAGGAGATGGACGGCAATCCGGCGGGCACCGTCATCACTCACGAGATCGCGGAGAAGCTGGCCACCGGCTCGGCGAAGACGGTTCGGGTGCTGCCGTTCGTCACGAATGACATCGTTTACCTCACCGCCGACGAGGAGGACCGCTACATCATCGCGCAGGCAAATGCGCATCTCGACGAGCGGAACCACTTCACCGAGGACCGGATCGAGGCGCGCGACGGTCAGGAGTTCGCCGAGAAGCACGCGGACGAGATCGACTACATGGACGTCTCGCCGAAGCAGATTGTCTCCGTGGCGGCGGCGCTGATCCCGTTCCTCGAACACGACGACGCCAACCGCGCCCTGATGGGCTCGAACATGCAGCGTCAGGCGGTGCCGCTCGTCCGGCCGGAGGTGCCGCTCGTCGGTACCGGTATGGAGCGCCAGACGGCGGTCGACTCCGGTCAGGTGCTCGTCGCCCGCGGTGATGGCGAAGTGATCTCCGCCACGGCGAAGAAGCTGGCGGTGCGGTACGACGACGGCGAGACGGTCGAGTATCCGCTGCTCAAGTTCGTCCGCTCGAACAACGGCACCTGCATCAACCAGCGGCCGATCGTCGGCCGGGGCGATCGCGTGATCCGGGGTACGCCGCTGGCCGATAGCTCCTCGACCGATCGGGGCGACCTCGCCCTCGGCCAGAGCGTGCTCTGCGCGTTCATGTCGTGGGACGGCTACAACTTCGAGGACGCGATCGTGATCTCGGAGTCGGTGGCACGCGACGACAAGTTCACCTCGATCCACATCGAGAAGCACGAAACCGAGGCGCGCGACACCAAGCTCGGCCCGGAGGAGATCACCCGCGACATCCCCAACGTCGGCGAGGACGCCCTCCGCGACCTCGACGAGAACGGCATCATCCGCATCGGCGCGGAAGTGGGACCGGGCGATATCCTCGTCGGCAAGATCACGCCGAAGGGCGAGACCGAGCTGACGGCCGAGGAGAAGCTGCTCCGCGCGATCTTCGGCGAGAAGGCGCGCGAGGTGAAGGATACCTCCCTGCGCGTTCCCCACGGCGAGCGCGGCAAGGTGATCGACGTCAAGGTCTTCGACCGCGAGGAGCATCCCGAGCTGCCCGCTGGCGTGAACAAGCTGGTGCGCGTCTCGATCGCGCAGAAGCGCAAGGTCGCCGAGGGCGACAAGATGGCCGGCCGCCACGGCAACAAGGGCGTAATCGCCCGCATCCTGCCGGTGGAGGACATGCCCCACCTGGAGGACGGCACCCCGGTTGAGATCGTGCTCAACCCGATCGGCGTGCCGAGCCGCATGAACGTCGGCCAGGTGCTGGAGACGCACCTCGGTTGGGCGGCGTCGGTGCTCGGCTTCCGGGCGCTGACCTCCGTCTTCGACGGCGCGACCGATCTTCAGATCGAGGATTCGCTTGGCCGCGCCTGGATCGCGATGCAGGCGGGTGCGATCAGCGACGCGCCGCTCACCGTCGGCGAGCTTGACGGCGTCGGCGAGAAGTTCATCGAAGAGCCGGCGCGGGCGTATCTGGCGAAACGCGGCTACGACTATAACCAGATCTTCTCGGATTCGCCGGAGGATATCGGCAAGGCCCGCCGTGCCTGCCTGGAGCTGTGGCTGCTCCACCTCCACGAGACGCATGACCACGGCATCCAGGTCGTGATCGACCGCGCCCGCGAGCGACGTCCGAATGCCAAGCTGAAGGACGTGTTCGACGAGGCAAGCGACGAAAAGGCCACGGCAGATGTGGTTCACAAGCTGCTGCGCTCGCTCTCGGACGAGCGCGACGCGGCCGGCGCGGAACTGAGCCTCTGGGCTGAAGACGCGCTGACCTATCTCAACGAGTCGCCGCCGATCTTTGGCAAGCAGACGCTGATCGACGGCCGCACCGGTGAGGCGTTCGATCAGCCGGTGACGGTGGGCCAGATCTACATGCTCAAGCTCGTCCACCTGGTGGAGGACAAGATCCACGCCCGCTCGACTGGTCCGTACTCGCTGATCACGCAGCAGCCGCTGGGTGGCAAGGCGCAGTTCGGTGGTCAGCGCTTCGGCGAGATGGAGGTGTGGGCGCTGGAGGCCTATGGCGCAGCGCACATCCTTCAGGAGCTCTTGACGGTCAAGTCCGACGACATCGTCGGCCGCGTCAAGACCTACGAGGCGATCGTCAAGGGCGACAACGTCCTCGAACCGGGCGTGCCCGAGTCCTTCAAGGTGCTCGTCAAGGAACTCCAGTCGCTCGGCCTCAGCGTCGAGGTGCTGAACGAGGACGAGGAGCAGGTCCAGTTCCCGTCCGACGAAGGCCTGGAGATCCCCGAGCTTGGTATCAACTTCTCCGGTATGGAGAGCACGGACGATTGGCTCCGCAACCTCTAGAGGTTGCGGAGCGGCAATGGGGAGTCGGCAATCGGCAATGGGGTTACGACAGTAACCACGGGCATGACGTAATGGATCGCGGTCACGAACCGCGCCCCATTGCCGACTGCCCATTGCCGATTGCCGCATGAGGAGCGAAGCGACGAATGCTAGAGGTTAACGATTTCAACGCCGTCCGTATCTCTCTCGCATCTCCGGATCAGATTCGATCCTGGAGCTACGGCGAGGTGACGAAGCCGGAGACGATCAATTACCGCACACTCAAGCCGGAGAAGGACGGGCTCTTCTGTGAGAAGATCTTCGGTCCGACGAAGGATTTTGAGTGCTACTGCGGCAAATACAAGCGCGTCCGCTACAAGGGCATCATTTGCGATAAGTGTGGTGTCGAGGTGGCTCGCGCCAAGGTGCGACGCGAGCGGATGGGACACATCGAGCTTGCCTCGCCAGTGAGTCATATCTGGTTCGTGAAGGGTACGCCCAGCCGGCTCGGCCTGCTGCTCGACATCTCGCCGCGCAGCCTGGAGCGGGTGCTGTACTTTGCCCAGAACATCATTACGACGGTGAACGAGGATGCCCGTCGTCGCATGATCGACGACTTCCGCCAGCAGATGGAGGAGGAGATCGATCGGACAAGCAAGGAGCTGCGCACCGAGATCGACGCGATCGAGCAGCGCCGCCGCGATGCGATGCGCGAGCTCGAGGAGAAGAAGCTCGAACAGTATCGCACCCTCGATGAGGAGGAGCAGCGGCGCGTGAACGAGGTCGCCGGCTCCGGCGTCTCGCCCGAAGAGGGGCAGGCGAAGGTCGAGGCGATCCAGACGGAGATCCGCCAGCGCCGCGCTCAGGTTGCGGCCGACTACGACCTGCAGGTGAGCAGCTGGGACGAGACCAGCCGCGCCGAGGCCGAGCCGCTGCGCGAGCGGCTGCGCACCGAGAGCGAGCCGATCCGCGCCAAGTACCAGGAGCAGATCGAGGAGCTCGAGCGCGAGATCCAGCCGCTGCGCCTGATTCCCGAGGCGAAGCAGCGGGAGTGGCAGGATAACTTTCCCGGCGTCTTCAAGTTCGGCATGGGCGCGCAGGCGCTGCTCGATATCCTCGAGACGCTGGACATCGAAGACCTGCGCGAGAAGCTCCAGTCCGAGATCAACTCCTCGTCCGGCCAGCGCCGCAAGAAGGCGACCAAGCGACTGCGCGTCGTCGAGGCGCTGCGCAAGAGCGGCAACCGGCCGGAGTGGATGATCTTCACGGTGCTGCCGGTGCTGCCGCCGGAGCTGCGGCCGATGGTCCAGCTCGACGGTGGCCGCTTCGCCACCTCCGACCTGAACGACCTCTACCGGCGCGTGATCAACCGCAACAACCGGTTGAAGCGGCTGCTGGAGCTGGGCGCGCCGGACATCATCATCCGCAACGAGAAGCGGATGCTGCAGGAGGCGGTCGACTCGCTGATCGACAACGGCCGCCGCGGCCGCGCCGTCAGCGGTTCCGGTAACCACAAGCTGAAGTCGCTCTCGGACATGCTCAAGGGCAAGCAGGGCCGGTTCCGCCAGAACCTGCTCGGCAAGCGCGTCGACTACTCCGGCCGCTCCGTGATCGTCGTCGGTCCGGAGCTGAAGCTGCATCAGTGCGGCCTGCCGAAGCGGATGGCGCTGGAGTTGTTCAAGCCGTTCGTGATGCACGCGCTCGTCTCCAAGGGGATGGCGCACAATATCAAGAGCGCCAAGCGGATCGTCGAGCGTGCCCGTCCCGAGGTATGGGATGTGCTCGACGAGGTGATCAAGGAGCGGCCGGTGCTGCTCAACCGCGCGCCGACGCTGCACCGCCTCGGCATCCAGGCGTTCGAACCGGTATTAATCGAGGGCTCCGCGATCCAGTTGCACCCACTCGTCTGTAAGGCATTCAACGCCGACTTCGACGGCGACCAGATGGCGGTCCACGTCCCGCTCTCCCGCGAGGCGGTGGCGGAGGCGCGGCAGGTGATGCTCTCGACGAAGAACCTGCTCTCCCCGTCCAGCGGTGAGCCGACCGTGGCGCCGACGCTCGATATGGTGTTGGGCTGCTACTACATGACGGACTACAAGCCGCATGGCAAGGGCGCGTACCAGGGCAATGGGCAGTCGGCAGTGGGCAATGGGGACGGCGGTCGATCCTCGTCGCTGCAAGGAGTGTACGGTTCGTTCGAGGAGGCGAAGTACGCCTACAGCCTCGACATGGTCGACCTGCGCGCGCCGATCAGGGTACGCGACCAGAAGACGAACGGCGAGCTGATCGTGACCAGCGTCGGCCGGATCATCTTCAACGACGTGTTGCCGGAGGAGGTCTTCTACGACGAGGAAGGCAACGACACCGGCGAGATGAAATTCTGGAACGAACTGATGGACCGCAAGGAGCTGTCCCGGGTCGTCACTCGCTGTTACCAGCGATTGGGCAACGACCTGACGGCCGATGTGGTGGACGAGTTGAAGAAGCTCGGCTTCCGCTTCGCCACGCGCTCCGGCATCACGATCGCCGTCAACGACCTCAAGGTCCCCGCCGAGAAGCAGCATCTCCTCGAAGCTGCCGATGAGGAGGTCGAGCGGATCGAGGAGCAGTACCAGTTCGGTGAGATCACCGACGACGAGCGTTATGAGAAGACGGTGCAGCTCTGGACGAAGACCACCGACGAGGTGACCTCTGCGATCCAGAAGAACCTGCGTAACTATGGTTCCGTCTACATCATGGCGAACTCCGGCGCGAAGGGCTCGATTGCCCAGATCCGCCAGATGGCCGGTATGCGCGGTCTGATGACCGACCCGTCCGGTCAGATCATCGACCTGCCGATCCGGGCGTCGTTCCGCGAAGGGCTTTCCGTGCTGGAGTACTTCATCTCCACCCACGGCGCCCGCAAGGGTCTGGCCGACACGGCGCTCCGCACGGCGGACTCCGGCTACCTGACCCGCCGCCTGATCGACGTCGCCCAGGAGACGATCATCCTGGAGGAGGACTGTGGCACTGAGAACGGCATCACGCTCACGCGTCCGTCGGTGGACGTGCTGGAGTCGATGCGCGAGCGGATCATCGGCCGGATCACCGCCGCCGATGTCGTCACCGACGACGGCGAAGTGATCGTCGACCGTGGTGTCGAGATCACGGAGAAGATCGCCGAGGCGATCGACGCTGCGGGCATCGAAGAGGTGGACGTCCGGTCGCCACTCGCCTGCGAGGCGCCGCGCGGCCTCTGCCGGATGTGCTACGGGCGCGACCTCGCCACCGGCAAGATGGTCGAGTTCAATGCGGCGGTCGGTATCGTCGCAGCGCAGTCGATCGGCGAGCCGGGCACGCAGTTGACGATGCGCACCTTCCACACCGGCGGTGTGGCGGGCGGTCAGGACATTACCTCCGGTCTGCCCCGCGTCGAAGAGGTCTTCGAGGCGCGTGACCCGAAGGGTCGTTCGGTGATGACCGAGATCGACGGTGTCGTCGAGTTGATCGCCACACCGGAAAGCCGCAAGGTGCGCGTGGTCAGCACCGAGGTCTACCGCGACGACTACGAGTTGCCTGCCGGAGCCGAGCTACTCGTCACGCCGGGGCAGATGGTCGATCAGGGGACGCTGCTGGCACAGCCGGCAGCGGTGGATGGTGAGACGCCGGGTACCGATCTGACGCTCAACCTGATGGCACGGATCTCCGGCCGGATCGAGCAGGATAGCCCGAACACGCTCACGATCTACTACGAAGAGCGGGAGCAGCGGGACTACACGATCCCGGCGGCGGCGCAGTTACTCGTCCGCGACGGCGATGCCGTCCGGGCCGGCGACAAGCTCACCGAAGGCTCGAAGAACCCGCAGGACATCCTGCTGATTCAGGGCCGGGATGCGGTACAGGAGTACCTCGTCGAAGAGGTGCAGAAGGTCTATCGCACCCAGGGCGTGAACATCAACGACAAGCACATCGAGGTGATCGTCCGTCAGATGCTGCGGCGTGTCCGGATCGACACGCCGGGCGACACGGCGCTGCTGCCGGGCGAGTTGGTGGACCGCTTCGAGTACGAGGAACTGAACCGCAAGGTGCTGGCCGAGGGCGGCGAGCCGGCGACGGCGCAGCCGGTGCTGCTCGGCGTCACCAAGGCATCGCTCTCGACGGACAGCTTCCTGGCGGCGGCCTCCTTCCAGGAGACGACGCGGGTACTCACCGAGGCCGCGATCAACGGCAAGGTGGACCAGCTTCGCGGCCTGAAGGAGAACGTGATCATCGGCAAGCTGATCCCGGCGCGGGCCGAGCTCGACCTGCCGCCGCTGCCACCGAAACCGCCGCGGGAGGCGCTCCCCGGCTTCTTCGCCGAGGGCGGCCTGCGCGAGTTGACCCGTGCGGAGACAGACGGTGAGGGCGGTGCTGAGGGGGAGGAAGAGTTCGCGGAGAACCGCGGCCTCCGCCTGCTTCAGGCCGAGGACCGCGGCGTCGACCTCGGCCAGGAGCCGCTGGAAGAGGTGGAGTCGATCGCTCCGATCGAGGCGACCGGCGGTGTCGCTCTCGCCATCGACGAGGAGCCCGAGGATGATCTCATCGGTGATGGTGAGGACGAGGACGAGGAGTAGAGGGGGCAGCCCTCACCCCCGACCTCTCTCCCAATCCTGGGAGAGGGGAGCCTCAGAGGGACGTTGAGCTACGAGCAGAGTCGAGAGTGACCTCGACTCTGCTCGTATCGTTGTGTGCGATGCGGATTCTCCGCTCACGATTCTTGCCGCTGCCAGCCGCTTGATGGTCGCCATTGGTACAGTTCATTGGTGAGCGACGGCTCTCCTGCGAGGAACCCGTCCAGTTCCTGGGCAATCTGATTGTTGGTGGCAAGTGGTGGTTGCGGGACGATGAGAACCCCCGCGTGGCTTTGTGATGCGTTCCACGCGACACCCCATCGTCGCCACGCGCCGTGAAGAAGCACGAAATCGGTGCGGTTATGGGTAACAAGGGTCAATCCATGCTGAGCCGCAAATAGCAAATGCTCATCATCGTGGGTACTGCCTAACCCGGCCTCATTGGCTGTGGTGCCGGCGTGGTTGATTGCGCGGAGGAGGAAGGCGATGTTGACTGCGACGTTGTGGTCGAGGTAGAAGCTCGCCATCTGGAGCTACGCCATGTGTGCCGCGAGCCGGCAATCGATCGCATCTTTATGAAGTCGGTAGTACCGTAGCGCCGCTTCCACGACTTCGACCGGTACCCCGTAGGATCTGGCGACCTCATTGATGTCCTCACCCGCGCCTCGGTATGCGCCGATCAGCGCCCACACGTTCATGCCATAACCTTTGATTCGGGCGTCGTCCTCGCTATCCCAATCCGGATCGAGTGTGATGTGTTTTCGGATCAGTGGCTCAGCACCAACCTCGACGCGCTCTCCGCTGTTCGCGCGGATTCGGACGTCGATGCATGCCTTGCGCCGTCGATAGTACGCGATGGCTGCCTCAACCGCTTCCCCCGGTATCTTGTACCCCTGGGCGACATCGACAGGATTGCCGTCTTCTGTGCCAAGATAACCGATGATCGCCCAGACATTGACGCTGTATCGCTTGATCCGCGCCTCCTCGGCGCCCGGCTTTCGTGGATCGGGTTCGATCCATTTCTCAATCAGCCTGTCTTCGTCCGTCGCCGTTCGATGGACCATGGCGCATCTCCGGTATGGCTGAAGCGTGTAGGAATATCATGCGCTTCGCAAACGACGCTCGGACGGAGCAGACTCGTGAGGAGTAGCGGGCATGAGCACGATCGCATCGGACCCGGTCGAGCGGCCGAACAAGGGCTTTCATCCGCTGCTGGACGAGCCGATTCCGTATCTGTTCGTCGATGGCTGCATGCAGGCGTGGCGTGATGCCGACTATGCCAACGCTCACCGGCATGGCGTTACGGCATATGGCGTTACCGCGATCCTGCCGCGCACGTCGGAGGTCGATATCGGGCGGACGCTCGACAGCACGATCGAACGAGCGATCGATGACGTGATGTTCTTCCACCTCGTCGCGCGACTTCATCAGAACACGCTCGTGGCGACGACCGCCGCCGACATTCGACGTGCTCGTGACGAGCACCGGGCCGCTTTCTTTCTCTGCGCGCAGGACGGCGACTGGATCGGACGGCAGGTGTACCGAATCGAGGCGCTGTATCGTCTCGGCCTGCGCGTCATGCTGCCCGTCTACAACGCCTCCAACCAGATCGGTGCGGGTTGTCTGGACCGCGAGGATGCGGGCCTGACGCGCTTCGGCGAGCTCGTTGTCGACGAGTGCAACCGCCTCGGTCTGCTGCTCGACGGCTCGCACGTCGGCCGGCGCACGACGCTCGATATGATGGAGCGCAGCAATCAGCCGGTCGTCTTCACTCACGCGAACGTCGACGCGCTGTGTCCCAGTCCGCGCAACGTTACCGACGATCAGATCCGTGCCTGTGTCAGCACGGGCGGCGTGATCGGCGTCGCCAACTTCGGGCCGTTTCTGCTCAAAGAAGGCCGGACGCAGCAGCCATCAATAGACGATCTGGTCGAACACATCGACTATCTGGCACAGATGACCGGCTCCGCCGACCACATCGGCATCGGCACCGACATGAGCCTGGGCACGTATCCGCTGCACGCGCCCGAACCGTGGGGCGTTCCCGCCTACGCGCCCGCGGGGAGTGAGTACGCCCGGTTGATCACCAACGATGTCCGCTCGCCGAAGCGCGCGCTGCGCGACTTCAACTGCTACCCGCAGGTGATGACGCTCGCCGGACGGTTGCTCGACCGCGGTTATCGTGAAGAGGACATCCGCAAGATCCTGGGCGAGAACTTCCTGCGCGTCTTCGCGCAGGTGTGGCGTCCACCGGCCTGAGCCACGCTCACCATGAATCGTTCCCCTCCGCGCAGGCGGCCAGACCGGGCCAGTATATCTCCCGGAAGAAGCGGGCGAGGAGTTGCGTGCGGCTGCGCACGCCCAGCCGTTCATAGGTGTTGCGCAGGTGCCATTCGACCGTGTTCTCACTCATCGTGAGCGCGTCACCGATCTGACGATTGCTGTGGCCGCGGATCAGGAGGCTGACGAGCCGCCCCTGCTGATGGGTAAGCGGCCAGTGGGCCGGTACGCCCGGCGGAGCCGGCGAGCGATCCGGTGCGAAGACGACCGCGATGCCGCCGTCTTCACCGGATGGCGATGCCTCGATCCTGACCGGTCCGGCCGGCGACGCCGCCGTTACGACGCTGGTGGGGCGCGAGTTGCCTCCGACACGTAGACCGGCGACCGCCGACCAGACGGCACTCGGCAGCGGGCCGTGACCGTGCCGCTCGGCATCCTGCACGATCCGGCACCACGACTCTCCCGCTGGTGTACTGAAGCGAATGCTGGTGTCCCGGTTGAGCATCAAGATACCGGTTGCTTCCGGCGTGTCGATGGGCGTCTCGGTCGTGGCGCGCTCCCGCGCGAGCGCAGCGTGCATTGCCGCGCCAATCGTGGGCGCGATCAGACGGAGGAAGGCGACCTCGCCGGGACGAAATGCGTGCGCGGCCTCACGACGGTAGATCTGGAGCGCCGCGGTCCACCGCCCGCCGGCGGGGAAGCAGGCGTGCAGTGTGCCACCGACCGGACTACGCAGCTCATGGAACAGGCGGTAATGGTCGTCGGGAGCGACCGCCCCGAGCATCTCCCTGGGATATCCCCAGCAGGTGTCCTGGCGGTCGTGGAACGCGACCGCATGAAGCCCTGCCTGCATCAACGACGGCATCTCCAGGTATACCAGTGGCTCAAGGGCGAGGTAGATGTCGCGGAACCATTCGAGCCTTGCCCATCCGTCGCTGTCGGTCGCCGCCAGCACGCGGTTGATCAGGAGTGTGCTGGGGTCGATACCAAAGAGCCGGCCGCCGTCGAAGGGGATCGCCTCGTGGAGCGCGGACAGCAGCTTCCGGCCCAGTGCCTCCGGTGCGAGGCAGCGGGCAGAGAGGTCGGCGATGTGTCGTTTGGCGTCTTCCTGGGTTCGTGAGAGTCGCGGCATGCCTGTCGATACCCGTGAGTCTGTGACCCGCTCCAAGACCACGGGTTTCCGTGGGGCGAGCGGGGAAGCCCCACCGATAGGGTACATGAGGGGATCAGCTCCCATGTCAATACTTTGGATACAGGGGTACCCGTACCATGGTTTCTCGAACGATCTCAAATCAGACGACGGTCGCACCGACGACGCGTGAGGCTGCGCATGGCGCTGTTGCAACCGCCGCCTCGAACCGCTGGGCGCTATGGGGCGTCCCCGCGGCCGTGCTCGGCTTCGCCGGCCTGATGGTCACTCCCGATTATGCCGGACTGGAGACGACCGGCGCGGGCGTGATCGAGCAACTCGATCGCGGCGGCTATCATCTCGGCATCGTCCTCGGCATTGCCGCCGCACTCTGCATGCTGATCACGGCTGCCGGCTGGCAGCGATGGGGTGCGCGGGTCGCACCGGACAGCCTGGCGGCGCGGCTGGTGCCGATGGCCTTTGCTGCCAGTGCCGCCTTGATGATGCTCGGCTATGGCTTCATGGGCTCGCTGGCGGTGTATCTGCCCGGCGGCATGGATGACGGGACGTTCCCGACCGAGGGACTCTACTCGGTGTTCATGTTCCTGGACTTTGCGCCGTACATCGCCTGGTGGGGCGCCGCCTTCGCCGCGATCGGTATCGCCTGGTTGTCGCTGCGCGAGCGGTCGCTGCCGATCTGGATCGGTGTCGTCAGCGCGCTGTTCGCCCTGATCCCGATCGCCTTCATGTCGATCACCGGGCTGCCGGGCTTCCCCGGCGTCGTCGACCCGCTCTGGCTGCTGATTGTCTCGGCCGGCATGGCCCTGCGCCGCAACACCGGAGCGCGCCCTGCCATCGATGACTGAGCTTGGCGACTCAATCGACGGTGGTGGCGGGAGGCCGGATCGGTATCGATCCGGCCTCTCGTGTTGCCTGGGCTAGGCGCTTGTCGCAACCGCCGACGGAGACCAGCGACGAGCGGCAAAGGCGTCATCGACCGGGCAGCCGCCGATGTGATGCATCTGGGCGGCCAGGTTCGACATGGCGATGCCGACGAGCACGTCGAGTGCCTGCTCCTTGCTGTAGCCGGCCTCGATCACGGTTTCGACCTCATCCGCGCTGACCGCGCCGCGGGTTTGGATCACCCTTCGGGCGAAGGTGGTCAGCGCCGCCAGACGAGGGTTGTTCGCCGGCGATCGGCCGGCGCGAACGGCATCGATCTCTTCCTCCGAAGCACCGAGCATTGCCGCCAGGGTTGAGTGTGCCGCTGCACAGTACGTGCAGGCGTTCTCGTAGGCAGCGGTCAGTGCGACCAACTCGCGCTCGACACTACTCAACGATGTGCCGGCGTAGAGCGTGCGCAGCGTGGTGAACGCCGTCAGCATCGCCGGCGATTCCGCCATCGTGGCGGCGAGGTTGGGCAGGAACCCAACCTGCTGCTGGAGTTGTTCGAGCGCGGACTTCGATGCTTCCGGCGCGGTTTCAACCGTGTAGATCGTGAATTGCGTCAACGTCTGACCTCCTCTGGCCGAACAGGGTCCCGCCTCATTCCGGACGGGCCATGGCGAGGGCCTGCTCCACGGTCAGCTCCATTCCGTGTCGCTCTTTGGCATGACGCCGGACGGCACCGACCAGTTCGTCCTGGTTATCGGACCGCATGACATAGCCACAGGAACAGCGGATGATCTTGGTCATGGCCTTCCTCCACGTTTCACGGTAGGCTTCGGCTGCTGGCAGAACGTTGGCAAAACATTGTCATCTGAGCGATAACGTCATCCGGGCCGGTCACTGAATGTCCTTGCGAATCTATCTCACGGGCCGGCTCGATATCGAAACGGGCGGTGTGCTTGTCGGTCTGCGACCGCTTCCGGGGCGGCAGGGCCGCCGCGCGCTGGCGTATCTGGTCTGCGAGCGCGCTCGTCCGGTACCGCGGGAGGAACTGGCAGAGGCGATCTGGCAGGATGCGCTACCGCTCGCCTGGGACACCGCCCTCCGCGCGATCGTCAGCCGATTGCGACGCCTCTGCGCGAACCTGGGCCAACCGGAACCGACGATTTCAAGTGTCTTCGGCTGTTACCAGCTCCATCTGCCGCCTGATGCCTGGATCGATACAGAGGCGGCGGTGGCGGCGATCGGTCAGGCAGAGGCGTCGTTGCGTGACGGCGCCGTGCAGGATGCCTGGGGTCATGCGCTGGTCGCGACGGTGATCGGGGAGCGTCCGTTCCTGCCCGGCGAGGAGGGAGCATGGGTGGAGCAGCGTCGAGCTGAGCTACATCGCATCCGCGTGCGCGCTCTGGAGTGCGTTGCCGACCTTCGGCTGGCGATCGGTGAGGGCGCCCTCGCCGTGGAGGCGGCATCGGAAGCGATCAGGCTGGAACCGTTCCGCGAGACCGGCTACCAGCGCCTGATGCGTGCGCACGCATCGCTTGGCAACCGCGCCGAGGCGCTGCGTACCTACGAACGTTGCCGCCGGTTGCTGGCCGACGAATTGGGCGCCGACCCCTCTGCCGAGATCGAGGCACTGTATCTGGACCCATTGCGGAGATGAACGATTGACCGGCTCATGGAGTAACGAAACGGGTCTTCGTTACCGACCTTCGAGCAGCCGGTGACATCTGGGAAAGGACTTCTTGTGCAGATCGTTGACAGCTATCCGATTATCGTGACCGATCGACTACGCGACTGCCGCGACTTCTATTCTCGCTGGTTTGGATTTGAGGTTGCCTTCGAAGCCGATTGGTTCGTGCTCCTGAACGCCGGCGGCGGACGTTCGGTCACGCTGGCGTTCATGCACAGTGAGCACCCCTCGTCACCGCCATCGCCCGCGCCGTATCGTGGCGACGGCATGTTCATCACGTTTCAGGTGGAGGACGTCCGCAAGGAGTACGAACGGCTGGTCGCCGACGGACTGCGCTGCGATCTGCCTTTGACGGACGAACCGTGGGGACAACGACGCTTCGGCGTGATCGACCCGGCCGGTATGTGGGTGGATGTCGTGGAGCAGATCGAGCCGATCGCGGGGTGGTGGGACCGGTATGCTGGTGAGGCACGATCGTAGTATGTCAATCATCGGTCATGTCCGGAGAGGGGACTGTACCGTTGTCTATCCGCCGCTCTTTCGAGTGCGGCCACGGCGCGGCATGGAGCCGGCACCGTTCTCCGGCAGGGTCGTGAGGTCACGAGGCGCGGCGGTGCGCGGTTCCAGATCGATGCGGATGTTGTAGCCCAACTCCCGCGCCAGGGCGACCAGCGTCTCGACGTGGGGGCTCATCCTGCCGGATTCGATCGCGCTGATCAGACTCTGGGGCCGCCCGAGCCGTTCGGCGAGTTGGGCCTGGGTGACTCCCTGGGCGCGTCGGATGGTGGCGAGTTGGCTCACGACACCGTACAGAGCGCGTAGCTCTTCATACCGATCGATAATGTCGGGGAACTCGGACGCGAGCAGGTCGCGCACGCGGGGATCGAGCACGATGTCATGGGTGTGGCTCTCCGGCCCCTTGTTGCGATCACTCGAACCTGGCAATCGAGCACCTCGCCCATAGAGTGGTCAGGTCGCATTGTACACGTCCGTTGACACCGGCGTATCGAAACATCTAGCATTCCGATAATTCGATTGGCAGCACGCACGATTCCAGTACCACGCTGGTGTCGGCGCGGTTGGTATTGGGAGGAAGCCGTGAAGGTTTGCTACCTTGGCCCCGGTGCCTATGCCGGGCGGGTCGCGCACGCGGGCTGGCCGGTGCCACCAGAACTGTGCGATCGGCAGGTCGCTTCGAGCAGCCTCAACTCGGTGCTGAATCAGTTTCAACTGGCCGATGAGTTGGGGTTTGATTGGATCAGCGTTTCCGAGCACCACTACGCGCCCCGGCTGATGACGCCCAACCCCGTGGTTCTCGCCGCCGCCGCCAGCCAACGCACGAAAAACGTCAAAATCGCGCTGCTTGGCCCGCTGATTCCGCTGGTCAACCCGGTTCGTGTCGCCGAGGAGATCGCAATGCTCGACGCGAT
The DNA here is from genome assembly GCA_050184225.1 of Dehalococcoidia bacterium. Classification (GTDB taxonomy): domain Bacteria; phylum Chloroflexota; class Dehalococcoidia; order CAUJGQ01; family CAUJGQ01; genus JBFXAN01. Next base: position 35,530 of record JBFXAN010000010.1, read on the forward strand.
CAACGGCGGGCGCACCGTCGCACTGTTCCTTCGTGGTACGCCCAACGAGCACCTGACCTACGCTGTCGACGAAGCGCGGCCGGCGCATACCCGCGAAGTCACGCAGGAAGGCGTGCGCCTCATCCTCAAGGCCTGGACCGAGCCGGAGCCGTTCTCGTGGCGCGGTGACTACTTCCAGTTCGAGCACGTTGCCGTCTGGCCGCGCGGACTCCAAGAACCGCATCCGCCGGTGTTCTACTCCGGGAACAGCTTCGAGTCGATCGAGTTCGCTGCCGCGCACCGGCTCAATCTCGCGATCGGGTTCTCGCCGGCGGAAGTCGTCGACGAACACATCCAGTACTACAAAGCCCGCGCGCGCGACGCGGGTTGGGAACCGACGAATGACAATGTCCTCTATCGCGCCCGTGTGCTCGTGGCGGACGACGATGAGCAGGCGCTGAACATCGTCAACCGAAACTCGCCACCAACTCGCCCCACGACCGCCGCGGCCAAACCGGAAAGCAACGGTTCGACCGAACGCGCCCCCCAGGCGCCGACGAACCTCGCCGCCGGTCAAGGCGGCGGCAATCCCGGTGTCGGTGGGTTTCAGTTCTACGGGCATCCCCGCACGATCCTCGATCAGGTTCGGCGATTTCACGAGATCGGCGTCGGTATCCTCGACATCGCCTTCGCCCCCGATGCATACGGCCGGGGCGGCACCCAGAAGGCAATGGAGGCGTTCGCCGCTGTTCTTCCCGAGATCCAGCGCCTGAGCCGGCACGATGGGGCCGTGCCGGCGGACTAACTTGTACGACGTTGAGCGAGAGTGGCCACTGAAGGAATGCCCGCCGCTTCTGGCCGTGGCCGCCTGCTATCCTGAGGTTGCCTCCGCAATGCCGGCATGGAGGCGGTCATGACGACCAGCGGTGCGAGGTTCGCAGCGATGCATTGATCGGATGGCAGTCACAGACGGCTGAGTGAAAGAGGATGGTCATCATATGGCAAAGATGGTGAGCGAGCTCTCCACGGATGAGTTTGAAGCCCTCGTCGAGCGCGCCGTTGATCGCCGGATGCAGGTGTGGCTGATCCAGGTCATGGACGCACTCGGTGTCGATGACGAAGATTCAGCAGAACTCAAGCCGGAGTTCGCTGCCGCACTGCGCCGCTCGATGGAAGAAGCCGACAGAGGAGACGTTGTCGATTTGGAAACCTTCCAGGCACAACTGGAGCGGTGAACGCGTTCCGGGTTGACTTCACATCGAGCGCACAGCGCGACATTGCTGGCCTATCGCCGGCCACCAGGTCTCGGATCCTCGCCCGCATCAGGTGGATGGGCGATAACGCCGCGGTGATTCCACACCAGGCCTTGCACGGCGAGGATTGGCACGGTGCCTTTCGCTTTCGTGTCGGAGATTATCGCGTCGTCTACAGGCTCGATCGAACTACCAGAGTTTTGACCATCCTCAACGTAGGGCACCGTCGTGATGTGTATCGCTGAACGTTGTACAGCCCATGACAAGGTTGCCCAGGTGCTATCCTGAGGTTGCCCCCACGATGTCCGCACGGAGGCAGCCATGACGACCAGCGGCGCGGCGCCGGCTCCGGCCCCGGAGACGGAAAGCGCATACTCAGTGGCGCTCGCTCAATTCGACGCCGTTGCCGAGCAGATCGACCTCAACCCCAACCTCCGCGCCGTGATGCGCACCACCCGCCTGGAATACACCGTCAACTTCCCCGTCCAGATGGATGACCACTCCGTCCGCGTCTTCACCGGTCATCGCGTTCACCACTCGACCGCCCGCGGCCCGGCCAAGGGCGGGATTCGCTATCACCCGGCCGTGACGCTGGACGAGGTGAAGGCGCTGGCGATGTGGATGACCTGGAAGTGCGCCGTCGTCAACCTGCCCTACGGCGGCGCCAAGGGCGGTGTCGCCGTCGACCCCAAGGCGCTCTCTTCGGCCGAACTGGAGAACCTGACCCGGCGCTACGCCTCCGAGTTGCAGCTGATCATCGGTCCCGGCAAGGACGTGCCTGCGCCGGACATGGGCACCGACGGGCGGGTGATGGCCTGGATCATGGACACGTACTCGATGAACGTCGGCTACGTCGTTCCCGGCGCCGTCACGGGCAAGCCGGTGGCGATCGGCGGCACGCTCGGCCGGGTCGAGGCCACCGGCCGCGGCGTCACCTACATCACCCAGGAGGCAGCGCGTGCTCGCGGCCTGTCCCTCGCCGGCGCGCGGGTCGCCGTCCAGGGGTTTGGCAACGTCGGGTACAACTCGGCGCGGCTGCTGCGCGAGGCCGGCTGCACGATCGTCGCCGTGAGCGATGTCACCGGCGGCGTCTATAACAAAGACGGCCTGGACTGGGAGGAATTGGATCGCGCCAAGGCCGCCGGCCTTCCACTCCAGCAGTCCAAGGGAAGCTACGACCACGTCACCAATGCCGAACTCCTGGAACTCCCGGTCGAGGTGCTGATTCCTGCCGCTCTGGAGAACCAGATCACCGGGAGCAATGCCGCCAAGATTCGGGCCGCGATGATCGTCGAGGGCGCGAACGGCCCCACGACACCAGAGGCCGACGCCATCCTCCGCGACAAAGGCGTCTATGTCGTCCCCGATATCCTCGCCAACGCCGGCGGTGTCGTCGTCTCCTACTTCGAGTGGGTCCAGGACCTCCAATCCTTCTTCTGGGAAGAGGACGAGATCAACCAGCGTCTCCGCCGGATCATGGCCCGTGCCTATGGCGAGGTCAGCGAGATCGCCGGCGCCGATACCGTCTCCATGCGCGACGCCGCCTACATCGTCGCCCTCCGCCGCGTCGAAGAAGCGATCAAACTCCGGGGCATCTTCCCCTGACCGGTTGAAACACAACGGTCACAAAGAGATTCTTGAAGACTTTGTGCCCTTTGCCCTCTTTGCGCCCTTTGTGTTTCAAAGAGTGGCTACGACAGCACCCCCCGTTCGTGGAGGGCGGCGATCTGGGAGTCGGGCAGGTGGAGGATGTCGCGGAGGACGGCGTCGGTGTGCTGGCCCAGGAGGGGGGCGGGCGACGCGACGGCGCAGGGTGTTCCGGACATCTGCCAGGGGATGCCGATGTGGGTGCGGACGCCGACTTCGGGGTGTTCAAGCTCGACGAAGATGCCGCGTTCTCGGAGATGGTCATCTTCGACGAGATCCTGCGAGGTCATCGATGGGTAGGCGGCGACGCCTTCGGCCTGGAGTGACCGCGTGATCTCCCAGCGGTCGCGGCTGATGGTCCATGCCCCGATCTCTGCCTCCAGCGCATCCTCATTCGCCTTGCGATCGGAAACCGTGGCGAAGCGTGGGTCGCCGGCAAGGTCGGGCCGCGCCATCACCCGACAGAGTGCGGCAAACTCTTCGTCGGAGCCGCAGGCGATCGACACCCAGGCATCATCGCCGGCGCAGCGGAAGGTGCCGTGCGGCGACATCACCAGCGAACGGTTGCCCATCCGTTCCGGCTGCGCACCGTTCATTACCTTCGCCAGGATCCCCTCCGGTAGCACGGCGATCGCGGACTCCCATTGCGATTGGTCGATGTACTGGCCTTCGCCGGTGCGCTGCCGGTGCCAGAGCGCGGCGAGGATGGCGACGGCGCCGTGGATGCCCCCGTTCGGGTCGCCGAACGAGACGCCGACCTCGTTCGGCGGCCCGCCGACGTAGCCGGTGAGCGAGGCAAGCCCACTCATTGGCACCTGTGCCGGGCCGTAGGAGATGTACGGACTGAGCGGACCGCTGCCGCCGTAGCCGGAGAGGCTGATCATGATGATGTCCGGCTTCGCCGACCGCAGTCGGTCGTAGTCCAGCCCCATCCGCTTCATCACGCTCGCGGAGAAGTTCTCCGTCACCACATCGCTGCTCGTCGCCAGCTGAAAGGCGATCTCGCGCCCCTCCTCGGTGCCCAGGTCCAGCGCGATGCTCTTCTTCCCCTGGTTGTACTGGTTGAAGTAACCGGCGCGGTTGATGCCGGGTTGGTCGTCGGCGGGGACGAACGCGCGTACCGTGTCGAGCCGCTTGCTGCTCTCAATCTTGATCACGTCCGCGCCGAGGTGCGCCAATTGCAACGTGCAGAACGGCCCCGCCCACACCCAGGTAAAGTCACAAACGCGGATGCCTTCCAACGGTCGCATAGCGGCTCCTTTCAGTCGCGGGAATCGGCAGTGGGCAATCGGCAATCGGAGCCTACCGCCGTACCGTCGCGCGCTCCCCATTGCCCACTGCCGATTCCCGACTGCCGAGGATCTCCTCGTTGTGTTCGCCGAGCAAGGGCGCCGGGGTCCGCAGTTCCCAGGGGGTGGCGCTGAATTTCCAGGGAGCGCCGGGATATTCAAGCTCGCCGGCGACCGGGTGGCCGATCGTGGCGAAGAAGCCGCGCACGCGCAGGTGGTCGTTGCGGAGCAGGTCGCCCATCGTCGAGAGCGGCGCGAAGGCGAGCTTGCGTTCGAGTCCGCCGGTATAGATCTCCTCGACGGTGTGCTGGCTGGTCCACTCCTCGATGTACGGCCGCAGGACATCCCACGTCTCGGCGCGTTTCAGCCGGTCGTCGAAGATCTCCAGAGCGGCCCACTCCGGGTTGCCCATCCACTCGACGAAGCGGTCCCACTCCGCGTTCTGCACGCAGAGGACGAAGACGAGGCCGTCCTTGGCGGGCAGGATCGCCCAGGGCTGCACAATCCGGCCGCCGAGCCGGCTGGCGACGCGATGGCCGTAGCTGTTGTGGACCATCGTCATCTCGATGAAGGTCATCACCACCTCCTGGATCGAGAGGTCGATGTGCTGTCCTTCCGTTCCATGCAGGTCGCGGGCGAGCAGCGCCCCCAGGCAGGCGACCGCGGCGTTCGCTCCGGCCTGGTAGTCCGCCTGCTGGCCGAATGCTTTAAGCGGCGGCAGGTCGCCGCCCTCGGGGCCGGCGCCGGTGATCGTCGCCCAACCACCGGCGTTGGTCGAGGTCAGCTCATAGCCGTGGTAGTCCCGGTTTGGTCCGGTTTGTCCGAAGCGTGAGATTGAGCACTCCACCAGCCGCCGGTTGAGCGCGTGCACCGTCTCCCAATCGAGTCCGGCGCCGGCCATATCAGCGGGGGGCGTCGCGTGGATCAGGAGATCGGCGTCCTTGAGCAGCGCGTGGAGCGCCGTGCGGCCCGCCCTCGTGGTCAGATCGAGGGTGATCCCGTGCTTGTTGCAGTTGAGGTAGAGAAAGACGCCGCTCTTCTCCGGGTGTGGCGTGTTGCCGGGGAAGGGTCCGAACCGCCGCGTCGCATCGCCCTCGGGTGGTTCGACGAGGATCACCTCGGCGCCGAGGTCGGCGAGGAGTTTGCCGCCGTAGCCGGCTGCGACCCCGCCGCCGACCTGAATCACGCGCAGTCCTTCCAGCGCTCGTGCTGCCATACCGAGCCCTCCCGCGTGGGTATCACCGTGTCAGCGTGACGATATCACGCGGCGGGACTGCTGAGTAGGGCGGCGATCATGTGAGCCGGCAGTCAGCGGTCGGGCGACAGGAGTTGCACCACAGAGGCGCAGAGGTCTTCTTGTCAGGCTGAGCGGAGCGAAGCATCTCGCGGTGCGTCTGTCACCCGGCGAGATGCATCGTCGCTCCGCTCCTCCGCATGACAACACGTTCCTCTGCGCCTCCGTGTCTCTACGGTTCAAGACATCTTCCCCGTCGTTGGGATGACGATTAGGGCCGTGCCGTATATCGGACCGGCATGTGCTTGATGCCGCCGATGAAGGTCGAGCGCAGGCGCTCACTCTCGCCGTCGGGGGCGATGTCCGGCAGGCGGCGGAGCAGTTCCTCGAACATCACCTTCAGTTCCAACCGCGCGAATCCGGCGCCGAGGCAGAAGTGTTCGCCGATGCCGAAGGCAAGATGATCGTTTGGATCGCGGGCGATGTCGAAGGTGTCGGGATCGGCGAAGACCGCTTCGTCGCGGTTGGCGGAGGGATACCAGAGGCAGACCCGCTCGCCCGCGCGGATATCCGTGTCGTGCAGCCGCACGTCCCGCGTCGCCACCCGCGTCATGTGCATCACCGGGCTGGTCCAGCGGAGGATCTCCTCGACGGCGAGAGGCATCAGTGTTGGGTTCGCCTGTAATCGGTGCATCTGCTCCGGATGCTCGAACAGGGCGAGCAGTCCGCCCGAGATCGCGTTCCGTGTCGTCTCGTTGCCTGCCAGGATCAAGAGGTAGCTGAAGAAGAGGATCTCCTCATCCGTCAGTTGGTCGCCGTCCACATCGGCGCCGGCCAGCACGCTGACCAGGTCGTCGCGACGATCGGCGCGGCGCTCGCCGAGCAGACGCATGAAGTAGCCAAACATCTCCCGCTGACCTTGTTCCGCTGTCGCGCGCCGCGCGTCGCCGTCATCGCCGCCCGCGGTCTGATACTCCGGATCGTCGGCGCCCAGCACCCGATTGGTCAGCTCAAACATCAGCTTCCGGTCGTCTTTGGCGACGCCCATCATCTCGCAGATCACCGCTAGCGGCAGCAGCGCCGCCACATCCGTGACAAAGTCACAGCGGCTCGGCGCGGCGATGTCATCGATGATGCTCGTCGTGATCGCGCGAATGTGTGGTTCGATCACGGACACCGCCCGCGGCGTGAATCCCTTATTCACCAGCCGCCGGAGACGGACGTGTCGTGGCGGGTCCATCGTGATCAACATTTTGCCCAGCCCGGACGCGGTCGATGGGTTGACCGGATCGGTCATCATGTTGATGCCCTTGCTCGAGATGAACGTCGTCGGATCGCGGGAGACAGTGAGCACGTCGTCATAGGTGACGATCGACCAGAAGCCGGGGAACCAGCTCGTGCCCTCGTCCCAGTGCAGCCGGTCCTGCGCGCGGAGCACGCGGAACATGGCGTGCGCTTCGTTGCGACGGAACGCTTCCGGGTCCGACAGGTTGATGCCGTCGAGGTGATCCGATGTCGTTGCGGTCATCGATACGCTCCCTTCGATCGTCGGACGGGGGTTCAGACGAACGGTACGGCGGCCGTATTGCCTGTATCCCGTATCTGCATAGCGCAGCACCGGGATATGCGTGATCCTAGCACCGCAACGGCGATTCTTCGTGCGAGCGCACGCACAGAGCACCACGCCCGCCGAACATCTAACGATGTACTACGATGAGTCCGCGGGCCAGGCGTCATCTCTCGATGCACCACATGATGGGACCGGCCGCGATCTTGCACGGGAGGGCCATCTGCCGATGTTCAACGTCGATGGCGCGCGCGACCGAGTACTCAGCGCGATGCGTGAGGGCAAGTGGGACATCGTCGACGAGCAACTGACCGCCTACGCGGCCGCCATCCGGGCGGAGACGCGCCACCAGGCGATCGGCGAGGCGATTGACGCGCTGCGCGACTGCGGTGGTGAGGAGGGTGACGCGCCCGTGCGCGACTGCATCGCTGCCGTCGAGCGCCTCCGGTAGCGGCACCGGCGGCCCGAACGACCACGGTGCCAAGACACCACGTTCGGAAATTACCCTGGTGCCTTGGCGCCGTGGTCGTTCGGAATTCCTCCGAGCGTGACGCGATCACGCCAAATGCACGTTTCCGAGGAGTACCGTGAGAGCGATACGGAGATCAAGCCGGAGGCATATAGATGCCTGTTCCGGATCTCGCCGTCGGTGGTTTGGGTGCGGTGCAAACTCGACAATCCGCTGATGCGGGTCCAAACTATGCCTCAACCAGACTACCAGTTTACAAATCGCGCCGAATGTGCATAATCCCTACTGTCGTATAGACGACAGACAGCCGCCGTCTCGTATCGGTACAGTGACCAGCAGATAGCACCGCAGCCCTCCGGTGCTTTCCTCCCGCCCGGCAATCAGGGCTAAGGAGTGTGCCCCTGGTCAGATCGACCTCTGCACATCACATTCGCCTGCGGCGACGCTGCGGATGGCAGAGCCAGAACGACGACGGCGTTGACCGGCGTAGCGACACGTCCCCCACCGTGAAGCGCCGGCAGACCGCTCATCCCGTTTGGTCCTCCACCATCTTGGCTGATCGCGGCGACTCCAATTCAGAAAGGATCCCGCTATGACCAATGATGCCACTGAACAGGTAACGGTCCTGCTCCTGCGCGACGGCGAGGGACACGTGTACATGATTGACGAGCAGACGATCCGCAACTGCCGCGCCACGCCGGAGCAGCAGGCCGCCGTGATCGAAGCGCTCGGCAACGAAGATGTCTCGGGCTTCGTCGGACCCGGCGGCTTTAGCCCGGTCGGTTCGATCAACGTCGTCGCCGCGCCGCAGATCAACATCAACACCGGTATCAATCTCGCGGTTCTTTCGCCGAACGCTACCCAGGTCCTCGGACAGAGCGGCAACAATTCGCTGTTCGCGTTCCAGTAGAGGAAGCCGGACATTGGGGGACGCCACCCCGGGCGGTCCGGGGCTTGCCAGCACACCAGCGGCGACGCGCCGCAAGAAAGGAACCCATCAATGGCGAATGAGCAGGCTCTGATCCTCCGCGATGGCGATGGCAACTTCTACGTGATCTCCAGCGACGTTGTCGGCCAGAGCCGCGTGTCCGTGGAGCAGAAGGCCGCCCTGGAAGAGGCGCTGAAGGGCGATACCGCCGGCTTCCTGTTTGACTTCGCGTCCCTCAACAGTGTGATCAACGTCCCGCAGACCAACAACGCGACCGCCAACAACGTCGCGGTCGGCTTCTTCACCGGCCCGCAGACGATCGCGCAGGTCCAGGGCAACGTCGCCAACGTCCTCTCCAACCAGCAGGCCAACCCCTAAGAAACTCCGTGCTGTTGGACCGTCGCCACGGTTGACAGGTCCACCGCACCGCGAGAAAGGAGCCAGGCATGGCGAATGAGACAGTCCAGGTGCTCGTGCTCCGTGACGGCGAAGGCAATCTGTACCTGCTCGATCGCAACACGATCGAGACCGGCCGGATTCCGGAGGAGCGACAGTCTGAGGTTGCACAGCTCTTGCAGGACGATGTCGGCGGCTACTTCTTCGATATCGCTGCCCTGAACAACGTGATCAACGTGCCGCAGACGAACAACGCCACCGCGAATAACATCGCGCTCGGCGTGTTCGCTACAGGACCACAGACGATCGTGCAGGTCCAGGGCAACACGGCCAACGTCGGCGCCAACCAGCAGGCCAACCCCTAACCAGCGGGATATGGCGGGTGGGGCCGATGCCCGTTCCTGCCACGAGTATGAAAGAGTCGAAAGGACAACGAACATGACACAGCAGCAACAGCAGGCCGTGGTTCTCCGCGATGGCGATGGCAACTTCTACGTGATCTCCAGCGACGTCATTGGCCAGAGCCGCGTATCGGACGAGCAGAAGGCCGCCCTGGAAGAGGCGCTGAAGGGCGATGTCGCCGGCTTCCTGTTTGACTTCGCGTCCCTCAACAGTGTGATCAACGTCCCGCAGACCAACAACGCGACCGCCAACAACTTCGCGTTCGGCGCGTTCGTCGGCCCGCAGACGATCGCCCAGATCCAGAGCAACGTCGCCAACGTCGGCGTCAACCAGCAGGCCAACCCGTAGGGAGCCAATCTCGACACCGTTCACCGAGGCGGCAGAGTTCCTCTGCCGCCTCGGTTCTGTTTGCGGCACCTGGCAATGGACCAATCAATGGGGAGGATAGCGGCATGGATGCGACCATTGAACTCACCTGGGGATCTGGCGGCACTCTGACCGTCACTGGCCGTGGATTCCGCCCGCGCGAGCCGGTCATGTTGAGTGTGGCCGTTCGCAGCGACAGCTCAACCGTCTCGTCGAGGCCGGGTGTGATGATCCAGAGCAGCCAGAGTGCCAGCCAGACGACCACCTCAATCAGCGCGGACGCCGATGGGCGTATCCGATTCCAGAGCACGATCGTCGCGCCGTCCGGTACGGAGGTCGCGGTCTCGGCCATTGGCAGCCAGGGGTCGCGCGCTGAGGCGCGGTCCTCCATCTGATCTATACCGTAGTCGAAGTGCTCGCTAGACTGGCTGGCAGGAGCAGGAGGACAGCATGGCAGAGGTCGATGATCTTCAGGACGCCCAAAGGCGGATCGCCGGCCTCGAGGCGGAAGTCCAGCGGTTACAGCAGCAGGTCGACGACGAGCGCACGCTCGAGGATCTTCGCGTCCGCCTGGCGCAGGTCGGCGCCGCCGGTGCGTTGAGCGCGCCCACCGAGCACCGCGAGCTGCTGGAGCAGCTTGTCCAGACGGCGATGCACGTGCTCGACGCCCGCGCCGGCTCTCTCTATCTGATTGACGAGGAACGCAACGAGCTGATCTTCGAGGTCGCTCAAGGTGAGCGGGCGACCTCCCTGGTCGGCCAGCGACTGCCGCTGGGCCAGGGGCTCGCCGGGTTTGTCGCCGCGACCGGCCAGTCGATCGCCGTCGCCGACGTGCAGAAGGATCCGCGCTGGGGCCGGCATGTCGCCGAAGCGGTCGGCTATCAACCGCGCTCGATGCTGGCGATGCCGCTGATGCTGCGTGACCGCGTCACCGGCGTGCTCCAGTTGTTGGACCGCAGCGGCGGTGAAGCCTTCACCGCCGCCGACATGGCGACGCTCTCCCTCTTTGCCCAGCAGGCGGCGGTGGCGATTGCCCTGTCGCGCAATCTGAGCAGCCTCTCGACACTGCTCGTCTCGTTGCTCTCCTCCACGGACACGGGAGACCAGGAGGATACGCTGGCGCAGCGCGCGGCGACGCTGGCCGCGAGCGCCGAGGAGAGCGCCGAGTACCGCGATACGATGGAACTGGCCGCCCTGCTCGGCCAGATCGCCCGTCGCGGTGACTCAGCGCGGCGGCTGGCGCTGGGCGTCGCCCGCGAGGTCACCCAATACTTGCAGAGCCAGCCCCGCTATGGTTGATGATCGTCACCCGCCCGCCACCCGCGCATCCGTCCGTCATGGCATGGGCGCGCGGCGGGCCGATCGGCTGGTGAGCACGACGGCCGCCGAGCACTTCGCTGTGCGGCGGCCGAACCCTGGAGCGTAGCGTCGATGGTAGAACGTCGTCCCGCGTGGAGCTGGCAGTTCGCCCCGGATCAGATCCGGCCCGTTCCCGAGGTCATGAACCTCGACCATCTCACCCCAGAGTGGGCGTGGGGCGGCAGCACCGGCGCCGGTATCAAGGTGGCCGTGATCGATTCCGGTATCGACAACAACCACCCGGCGATCGACGGTCACGTCAGAGGTTATATGGCCTTTTCCGAAGGTCGGGACGGCCAGATCCAGTCCAACGACGCCCCCCACGGCGATGTCTTTGGCCACGGCACCGCCTGCGGCGATATCATCCGCCGCCTCGCTCCGGATGTTGACCTCTATAGCGTCCAGGTGCTCGGTCCGATGCTCACCGGCAAGGGGACGGTCTTCCTCGCCGGTCTGCGTTGGGCGATCGAGAACGACATGGATGTGGTCAACCTCTCGCTCGGCAGCACCAAGCAGGAGTACTACGGTCTTTTTCACGAACTGGTGGACGCCGCCTACTTCAAGAACATCATGCTCGTCACCGCCGCGAACAACATGCCGGTGACGAGCTTTCCCTCGCTCTACGCCGCCGTCACGTCGGTTGCCTGCCACGAGGGCCAAGATCCCTACGAGTTCTACTACAACCCCGAGCCGCCGGTTGAGTTCGGCGCGCCGGGTATCAACGTCAACGTCGCCTGGTTCGGGGGCGGCGAGATGACCGTCACCGGCAACAGCTTCTCGGCGCCGCACATCACCGGCCTGATCGCCAAGATCCTCGGCAAGCACCCCGGCCTCACGCCGTTCCAGGTGAAGACCATCCTCCGCGCGACGGCCCGCAACATCGGACGCCCGCTGGTCGAGTGATTCGGTTCAGCATCGTCAATCGTGGTCAGCGGGCGCTACTGAGGAAAACCAGACCGGCCGCCATCGCCAGGGCGACGCCAATGCCGAACGTCACGCGGATCCAGGCAAGCGGCTCCGCCGTCTCCTGCATGGCGGCGCGCGGCGGTATCCGGCGGGTCGGCGCTTCGCGGACCGTGGCCGCAGATGCCGGGCCGCGCAGCCGTCCGGCGGAGAATGCCGCCACCGCCAGCCCGGCGACACCCGCGCCCAGGACCAGGCTGTTCACCTGTGGCGGGCGTGTGAGCAGGCGCTCGCCGAGGCCGCGCAGCCGCTGCACGGTATCCTCCGGCCGGTTGACCAGGTTCTGCGCCACCCACGAGTCTTCGGCCTGCTCCCGCCCCGGGACCGCCGACGGCAGCTTCACCGCAATGAAGACGAGGGCGAGCACCAAGAGCACGCCGACCAGCGCGGAGGGGACGATCCCCAGCAGTCGATCCGCCAGCGCGAGCGGCGGTACGGCGCGGATCAGCAGGCTGATCACCGACGCCAGCTCGCGGACGGCAAAGCCGAGCAGGAAGCGCAGGCTCATCGTCAGCCCCACGACGAGCACCGCGCGGACGAACACCGACGGTACGCCGAGCCGGTCGGAGACCAGCGGCGTCACCAGCGGCGCCAGCAGCGGCGCGAGCACCGCCGCCATGCCAAACGCGAGCAGACCGCCGGTGAGGCCGAGGACCACCCGGACGAGTCCCGTCCGATACCCCTTGTAGCCGAAGGCGATGACGAGGAACACCGCGACAATGTCGATCGGATTCACGCCGGACAGTGTACCAGCCGGAGCCGCCACCGGGCCGTCAACCTATGACACCGACGTGGGCCGCGCCGGGCAGTACGGCACCGCCGCCGGTGGCGCCGCCTATTGAATAACCGAAGACATCAGGAGCGGCGGACCGGCGCTCGACGATGTCCGGCTGGTAGGGGCGGACGTTGGCGCCGGTGAGGTGCATCAGGATGCCGAGCGCGCCGCCGAAGGCGAGGTGGCCGACGAGGCCAAAGATAAACGTGACCGGCGTCAGCCGGAACAAGTACTCCTGACCGTATGGCGCCAGGACGAGCGTACCGAGCAGGCAGAGCCAGACGGCAACACCATAGGCAAGTCCGGCCGTACGGACACCGACCCAGCGTGCCACCAGCGGGTACGCCATATAGAAGGCCAATCCCATGCCGCCGCCGTTGCCCAGCCAGCGCCAGGCGTAGCCCAGCGTCCGGTGGCCCTCCGGACGGTCCAGCAGCAGGGCGCCGATGTTGGGTATGAAGTCGTGCCAGGCTCCGGTGAGGATCCACGGCAGGCGGGTGGCATCGTAGAGGAGTACCGCGGCCAGTGCCAGGCCGAATCCTTGCGCGGCCAACCGGCCGTAGAACGGGAAACAGAGGGCAAGGACGATGCCCAGCGCGGCCGCCGGCAGGACCAGCGCCGTCGCAGACTGATGAAGCGGCACGATCCCGAAGACGGCGAGTGCCAAACTGGTGATCGGCGTGAAGCCGATGGCGAAGAATGCGAGAGGGAGCACGATGTCACGGCGCCCCGGGATCGAACGTGTGCCGTCAAGCGTCGCAGCCGGGACGGATCGCAATGCGTGTGCGGAGCGCCTGGCGGCCGTGAAGGGACTCCTGTTCCAGACGGGTGTGGTGAGAGTCATCGCTTCTCCTCCTTTCTTGAAGGCTCAGATATCGGCCGGATCTCGGTGGTCCGGTTCGTTGTGATCTCAGGATGCCAGGACATCCTGCACGGTCGCTGTGCCCCACGGCGCATCGTACTCGTGTCCAACGGTACAGAACGGTTCCTCGCCGTTTTTAACGGTGTAGGAATATTAATGTAATGGGACGATTCAAGTGAGTGGTGCGGCGGCTGTTCGGCGTCGGACCAGGCACGAATGTGCCGTCGCCGATCTGATCCACGCCGAACGCCTGATTGGGTGCAAGCAGCTCTGAAACGTCTACAGATCGGCAATAGTGAACGCGGGATCGAAAGGGTTGACGAATCGGACGCCGTCCAGCACCGACCCAGGATTGAAGTCCTCGCTCACGACGGTTTGGATATCGTTGACGTATGCCGTGGCCCATATCAAACTGTCCCACCAGGAAAGGTGGTGCAGCTCCACCCCTCGAATTGCTTCGACCGTGACATGTGGGGTCAGCGGGAGCACCCGCCAGTAACGGAGAAAATAGCGGACGACGCGCACCGTCTCTTCCATCGACATCGGCGGGACAAGCCGGCGTGTTGAGACGGATATGAACTCATTCAGATTCTGAACGCCGACAGTGCCTCGATGTGCCGAGTCGATCCTGTCGAGTACGTCTATCGCTCGCTGTTGCTTGAACGCATCCCGCGGATCGACCGCGTAGACAGGAAGGTTTGTGTCAACGAGCAGTGCGGTCGAGTCGCTCGTCATAGATCTCTGCGCGGGTCCAGCCGCGACCTCGGGATCGCTCCTCTTGGGATACCGGCAGTGCTACGCGGGCGCGCATGAACGCCTTTACCTGCTCCCATTCTTGTCGCGCCACCCGACAACTCACGTCCGTAGTTTGGCTCGTCTCCCCGCCGAGTGCTTGCTGCACAGCTTCCCGGAGTAGCGCCTCCTCGGAAATACCACGATCCTGTGCACGCTGCCTCAGCTGCTCGTCCTCGTCGAGTGTGAGTGTGATCTGTCGCTGGACGGAGCCTTGCATCGTTCTGGCCTCCTGTCATTGGGATCGATGGTTCACCAGCTTACCCCGCCATCCCGCCCCCTGCTGCCTGCTTGGTGCCGCCGACGGTGATGCCGCTGACGAGCACGGTCGGCATGCCGACGCCGACGGGGACGCTCTGGCCCGCCTTGCCGCAGGTCCAGCGGCCGTCGCTGAGCATGAAGTCGGTGCCGGCCATCGTCACCTTCGAGAGGATGTCCGGCCCGTTGCCGATCAGGCTGGCGTTGCGGATCGGGGCCGTGATCCGGCCGTGCTCGATCAGATACCCTTCGGTGACGCCGAAGACGAAGTCGCCGTTGGAGATGTTCACCTGGCCGCCGTCATACGAGACGCAATAGATGCCGCGCTCGACCGAGCGAATGATCTCCTCCGGCGGCGTCTCACCGGCCAGCATGTAGGTGTTGGTCATGCGCGGCATCGGGTAGTGCTTGAAGGTCTGCCGGCGTGAGTTGCCCGTCGGCGCGACCTTGAAGTGCCGGGCACTGATCCGGTCTTGCATGTACCCCTGGAGCACGCCGTCCTGAATCAGCACGTTGCTGCGACCGGGGTTGCCCTCGTCATCGACATTGAGCGACCCCCGCGAGTTGAGGATCGTGCCGTCGTCGACGATCGTGCAGAGTGCCGAGGCGACCGACGTGCCGACGCGATCGGTATAGGTGCTGGTGCGCTTGCGGTTGAAGTCTGCCTCGAGACCATGGCCGACCGCCTCGTGCAGCAGCACACCGGAGTCACCGGCGGCGAGCACCACCGGCAGCGTGCCGGCCGGCGCGTCCTCCGCCTCCTGCAACAATACCGCCTGGCGGGCTGCCTCCACCGCGAGCGATTCCGGCGTCACCCGCCCGAAGTACTCCATGCCGAAGCGGCCGCCGCCACCCGTGCGCGCCGTCTGACGACTGTCGCCGATTTCAGAAAGGCAGGTGATGTTGATCCGGATCAGCGGCTGGATATCGCCGGCCATCCGTCCGTCGCTGGTCGCGATCAGCACGCGCTTCGTTTCATCCAGCAGGGAGATGTCGACCCGCGCAATCGAGGGATGATAGGCCCGCGCCGCGCCGTCCGCCCGACGGATCACGGCCAGCTTATCCGCCGCTGCCGCTTCAACCGATTCCTGGAGCACCGGATAGAACTGCGGCGGTCGCTCGATCGTCATATCGACCGGATCGACCGTGCGGTTCCGCGTCGAGATCTGCGCGGCCGTGTCGGCGGCACGACGCATCGCCTCCCGCGAGAGATCCTCGGTGTAGGCATAACCGACCGCGTCGCCTTGAATGACGCGCACGCCCAGACCCTGCATCACGCCGCCGCCAACGTTCTTGACGGCCTGGTCCTCGAAGACGATCGAGCCGGACTCGCGGTATTCGAAGTATAGTTCCGCGTACTCACCGCCTCGACCCAACGCCACGCCGAGCATCTCGGTGAGCACCGCCGCGTCGATCGCGAACGTATCGTGAAAGAAGGCGGCCGCCGGCCCGCCGGAATGCTCTGTCGGATTCATCACTGCCTCGCTCTCGGTCGCAATGCGCGATCGGTTGAGTTCAGTGTATCGCTGATCGTGGGAAACCTAACCCCCGCCCCAGAGGCGTAGGTCGCCGGGCGCTGGGCCGCGGCCGGCGCACCCCCGCCTGGCTGCTGCCGCGGGTGATGCGGGCGGCGCGGGTGCGGGAGCCGGTGCGGCCCACGCCTTTGGGGCCGCGTAGGTAGTGCTACGCTTCCCGCGTGCCATCGCCCGTCCCCCAACCGGCAAATCCGATCCCTTCAAACGGAAGGAGTTCAATCCGCGCGGGGCCGCCCTCGGTGTTGATCACGGCGATGCCCGTGTTCCGGAATTGGAACAGATTGCGGGACGGGATGATTCCCAGGGCAGCTTGAAGCAAGAAGTCGGCAAAGCCGCCGTGAGTCACGAGCAGCGGTGTGTCCTGCGTGGTGCCATGGCGCTCGTTCAGCGCGTTCCAGGCGCGGAGCGCGCGGTCATAGAGCGCCGGAAAGGTTTCACCATCCGGGCCGAAGTCACGCTCCCACCATGGTTCGTCGGTTCGGTCCGGTGCGAGGTGCGGCGCTTGCTCGCGGATCTCCTCCAGCGTCATGCCCTCGATCGCCGGGATCAGGTGCTCTACCCAATCATCCGAGTGTTCGATCGAGTGGCCGAGCGCCGCCGCAATAATCTCGGCGGTTTCGCGGGTTCGCTGGACCGTGCTGCTGTAGATATGGGTGATGCCGTGGCCGCGCAACGCCGCGCCGGCCGCCCGCGCCTGCGCCACGCCCAGCTCCGTCAGCGGCTTGACCACGCCATAGGTGTACGGCGTGTGGGCCGCGTCGCCGTGCCGGATCACGTACAGTCGCATCGTGGACTCCGCTGCTATAACCCCGATCGCTTGAGCCGCCAGAGGCCGCGCAGGTCTTCCATCACGGTCTTGGGGACATCGACACGCGAGTCTGGATCATCGACCCAGCGGACGGGGATGTCCTTGATCCGGTAGCCACGTCGTTCCGCGAGGATCAGCAACTCCGTATCGAAGAACCACTCGTTGTTCTCGACGCGCGGCAGCAGTTTCTGGGCAGCGTTCCGGGAGATCGCCTTGAATCCGCACTGTGCGTCCGAGAACTTGGTGCGAAAGCCGGCCTTGATGATGACGTTGTAGGTGCGGGAGATCACCTCGCGCTTCAGCCCGCGCGTCGTCCGCGAGCCACGCGCCAGGCGCGATCCAGTGGCGAGATCATACCCCTGCTCCGCGATCGCCCGGACGAGCGCCGGATAGGCGCGGATATCCGTGGAGAGATCGACGTCCATATAGGAGAGCACATCGGCATCCGAACCGAGCCACGCCGCCTTCAGCGCCCGGCCACGGCCCTTCTGATCGAGGTGGAGCACATTCACGCGCCGATTCGCGTCGGCGATGCCCTTGGCGACCTGGAGCGTGGCGTCGGTGGAGGCGTTATCCGCGACGACGATCCGCCAGTCATACGGCAGATTGCTCTCGAGAAAGGTGCTGAGGGTGCCAACACTCTTCTCGATGACGTGGGCTTCGTTGTAGACGGGGATCACCGCATCGACGCGGACCGTTGATGAATCCGGCATAGCCTGCCTATCGTCCGGCCTCCGCCCCTCACACGCAAGCCTCATCATCGCGGACGCTGCCGGCTTCGACGCGCTTGACGCCCTTCATCTTGCCGCAGCGGAGTACGGCAATGTTGCCGTACTATTGACTACAGACGACGTGTTGGTGCGCCGGGCAATTCGTCTTGGACACGACCTGCGCGTTTCGGTGCGCAACCCATTGGCTTGGCTGCGAGAGATGGAGAAGGAATTGTGACCGACGCTAAGTCGATGAAGGAGATTTATGAGGCGGGCGTAGCAGCGTTGACCCGTGAGCTTGGCCCTGTCGGTATGATTCGCTTCCTCCAGTTCTTCGATTCGGGTCGGGGCGACTACACCAAGGAGCGGCACGCCTGGCTGAAGGACCTCACGATCGACGACATTATGAAGGATATTGAGCAGCGACGGCAACAAAATCCCTGAGATGCTACCCCGACTGCCGACCCTTTATCCCCACCCCAGCGCACGCTCGATCTCCCTTAGTTCGGCCGGCAACTCGTAGAGGCGCTGGGGCAGTGTCTTCGCCGTGTCGGGGTC
The DNA here is from genome assembly GCA_050184225.1 of Dehalococcoidia bacterium. Lineage (GTDB taxonomy): Bacteria > Chloroflexota > Dehalococcoidia > CAUJGQ01 > CAUJGQ01 > JBFXAN01. The sequence continues at coordinate 53,680 of JBFXAN010000010.1, forward strand.
TTTCAGGCCGCTGCCGGTGAGGACACAGACGGCGGTACGGCCGGCGAGGTCGGCGCCCTCGCGTGCCAGCTTCAGCAACCCGGCGACCGATGCCGCCGATGCCGGCTCGACGAAGATCCCTTCCTGACTGGCGAGGAGCGCATACGCTTCCAGGATCTCCTCGTCGGTGACGGCGTCGATGCCGCCGCCGGACTCGTCGCGCGCGGCGATCGCGAGGTTCCACGACGCGGGACGGCCGATGCGGATCGCGCTCGCGACGGTGTGCGGCTGATCGACCGGCTCACCCGTGACGAGCGGCGCGGCGCCGGCCGCCTGGAATCCCCGCAGCACCGGATGGCGGGTGGCGTGGTCCCGCTCCGCGTATTCGGTGAAGCCGCGCCAGTAGGCGCTGATGTTGCCGGCGTTGCCCACGGGAATGCACAGCATATCCGGCGCGTCGCCGAGGTCGTCCACGATCTCGAACGCCGCCGTCTTCTGGCCCTCCAGCCGGTAGCGGTTGACGGAATTGACCAGCGCGATCGGATGGCGATCGGTCGCCTCCCGGGCGAGGCGGAGGGCGTCGTCGAAGTTGCCGTCGATCGCGACGATGCGGGCGCCATAGGCGATCGTCTGGGAGAGCTTTCCCGGAGCGACATAGCCGCGGGGGAGAAAGACGTAGCAATCGAGACCACAGGCGGCGGCATAGGCGGCGGCCGAGGCGCTGGTGTTGCCGGTGGAGGCGCAGAGGACCGCTTGTGCACCCTCCTCGATCGCCTTGGCCACCGCCACGACCATGCCGCGGTCTTTGAACGATGCCGTCGGATTCTGACTCTCCATCTTGAAGAAGAGCGCATCCAGACCGGTGCGTTCGACGATGCGGCGGGATCGCACCAGCGGCGTGCTGCCCTCGCCCAACGAGATCCGCGGGGTGGCGTCGGTGAGCGGTAGATACTGGGCGTAGCGTTCAAGAACGCCGCCGCTACGGAGCATCTTCGACCGGACGGAAGGCATGGGTTCGCATCTCCCGGATTTCGCGCTCCATCTCCTCGATCTGGCGGCGCTTGGCTCGTTCTTGGGCCTGATGCAAGCGGTTGAACTGCTCGGAGACGACGGCGCGGTAGTTCGCCAGGTCGGATTGGAGACCAGCCAGCCGGTCGGCCAGTCCCCGATCGCGGCCGTCGAGCATGCCGAGCTGGCGGGCGGCATCGTCGTCAGCATCGCGCAACTCGGAGGTGATCGCCTCCTGGACGGAGATGCGCTCCTCGAGCCGATGCAACTCCAGCCGCCCGAGCTCGATTCGTTCGAGTACTTCTTGTTTGACGGCGACCTCGGAGGAAACCAGCGTGATCTGCGCCTCCAGCCGCTTGAGCATCTCCGTGTAGATCTGCACGCGCTCGCCGATCGTCGCGTCCTGACGATGCAGCGTCTCGATCTCTCCCGCCAGCCGGGCGAACTCCTGCTCGGTGCGCCCGCCGGCTTCAAGGATCCGCCCAACCCGCCCGTCGAACGCCTCGACCGAGCGTTCGACCTCGTCGAGTCGCTGACGTAGGTAGGTCGTTGCATCGATCGAGCGGCGGGACGCCTCGTCCAAGGTGTCGAAGCGGGGCAGGTTGCCGGCAATCCTGCGCTCGGCATCGTCAAGGCGATGGTTGAGGTCATTGAGGACGGCACGCTCGCGTTCGACATCGGTCTGCTGCACCCGTGTCAGCTCGTTTACCCGGCTGTCGACGGCGAGGCCGTGCTCGTAGACGCGGCTGACGTCGTCCTTGATCTGGCGGATCTGGGCGTCGTACTCCGGCAATGCTTCAAGCCGGGGCGGCACGGTGGCGAGCAGGTCCTCGGCCCGGTGCAGCGCGGTGGTCAGATCCCACAGCTGTCCGGTGAGTTGCTCGATCGCCTGCTGCTGGCGTGCGATCGTCGCCTTCGCGTCGCGCAACTCGTCTTCGAGCCAGGCAACGGTCGTCGCAAGCACTTCGACAGATTTGGCTCCGGCCTCGACCACGCGGCAGCTCCTCTGATGGTGGCACAGCGAGTCACGAGCAGCCACCGATACGGTGGTCCGGCACGCGTCAACCATGTCCACGGGAAACAGGGTACAGGGGAACCAAGTTCAGGGCATAGTGGATCGCGTACACCGGCGCCGGCCGGTCGTTGGGTGATCGGCGCCGGTTCCGCATCCATACCACTGCGCGACACGGTCACCCGCTAATCGCTAACTGCTAATCGCTAATGGCTAACTGCTAACCGCTAATAGAGGTTGTCTTTGGCATCCTGCTTGAGCGACGCGTCAATCAGTTCCGCCGAGAGGCCATCACCCCGGCCGACACACGCCAGCTGACTCACCATCAGTTCGCCGATCGTCGGCACGCGCGCCGGGTCGAACTGCGTGGCGGCGTCCCAGAGGCGCGCGCGGCCGAACATCGACGTGTGGCTGAGGACCGCGTCCTCGACATCGAGCCACAGCCCAAGATTCGGCGTCTTCCCCTGCACGGTGAGCGGGTGTAACAGGTCCGGGTCGGTGATGACCCGTGCCCGCGTCTGCACCCGCAACACCACCGGCTCGCCGGGAACGAGGAAGAGCAGGCCGGCGGCGGGGTTCTCCAGGATGTTGCAGAAGCTGTCGGCCAGGCGATTGCCCCGCCGATCGGGCAGCAGCAACGTCCGATCGTCAAGGATGCGCACGAACCCGGCCGGGTCGCCGCGTGGCGAGACATCGGCATTGCCGTCGGTCCGGCTCGTGCCGAGGAAGAGGAACGGCGAACGCTGGATCAGTGCCCGGCACCGAACATCGAGCGCCGGCAGACGAACTTCCTCGTCGAGGCCAAGACTCTCGATCGTGACGTGGCGCTCGTCACCCGCTGGTTCCCACAGGTGCGAGCGGACGAATGCCTTGGGACAGTGATAGAACATCTCGTCAAGCGAGAGCCGAATCGCCGGCTCCGGACCATCGACCACCTCGGCCCGGCCGTTGATCCGGAGCGTCTCGTTCATGCCGGGGATCAGCGCGAGCAAGCCAACCGACGGCTGCGCGGCCAGGTCTTCGGCTACGTCCCCGAGTTGAGCGGCGGCGTGGTCAGAGATGAGCAGCGTCGTGTCGTCGATGACCTGAATGAAACCAGACGCACCACCACGGGCGATCAGCGCAACGAGGCCGTCGCCGCGGCGGATCGCCACACAAACGAACGGGGAATTCGCGAGGAAGACGCGGCCCTTGGCGTCGATGCGGTCGGTCTTCTTGAGCACGACGGCCTGCGATGGGGAGCCGGTGATCTCGCGCAGGGCGGCCTCTGATTCGATCGTGGCGTCCGTCGGCGGCTGCAGTCGTGTGGTCATCACATCCCTCCCTGGATAGGCCGGCGTGCCTCGGCGTCGTGCCTGCGATTGTACGCAAACCGGACAGTGCTGATCACGTCCGCATTCGAGATGCATCGTGCCGGCTCGATTCGGCGGCTGCGCCGTTCGTGCACTCGCCTACTCGAGCCAGCGGGTGACCTCGGTGGCCGGCCGGCGGCGGGAGTCGGGCGCGTCTTCCACCGTGCTGCCCAGGTAGACGTAGCCGACGATCCGGTCGTCTGGATCGAGGCCGAGGAACTGCTTCGCCGCCGGAGAGACGGTCATCTTGCCGGTGCTCCACTTGGCGGCAAGCCCGGCGGCGTGCGCGGCCAGCAGCAGGTTCTGGGTCGCGCAGGCGCAGGCGGCGTAGTCTTCCAGATCCTTCTCCGGGTCCGGTGACGTGCGCACCTGGCCGACGGCGATGATCACCGGCGAGCGCATCACCTTGGTCCGCACACCGGCCGCCTCCGCCTCCGCCTTGGTGTTGGCCGTGTTTTGCAGCAGCTCCGCCGCGATCGCCTCGCCGATCGCGGCCCGTGCATCGCCGGTGAGCACGACGAACCGCCACGGTTCGGTGAGGTGATGGTTCGGCGCCCAGCGGGCAGCTTCGATGATCTGCTCGACGACGGCGCGCGCGATCGGTCCCTCGCCGTAGCGAACGGCGCTACGGCGGCGACGAATGGCGTCGAGCACATCCATCGCCGGTGCGGTATCGGTCTGGTCCAAGGTCATTGGCGTTCCTTCCTCACGCGCGCAGCAAGCGGCGCACTTCCTCGATCACGAGTTCCGCGGCGATCGGCCCGCGAATCCGGCTCCAGAGCTGATAGTCGACGAAATGGACTCGTCCATCTCTCGTCGCCGGCATCAAGCGCAGGACGGGCGAGTCGTTCCACTCCTTCTCGGCGCTCTCCGGTGTGTTCCGCCCACTCGCTGCGACGATGATCTCATCGGCCTGGATCTGCGGCAGAAACTCCAGCGAAACACGATCGTGCTGCGAGCCATTCGACTGTGGCACGACAAGGGTGATACCAATATCTTCCATTAGACCACCCGCCCAACGTTCCGGTGTAAACACCCCGAACGGCTCGCCGATCCCGCTCGACGAGAGCAGGAGGACCGACCGTCCGGCAACCGTCGGCGCAAGCTCTGCTCTCGCGGCAGTGATGCGCTGCCGGTGCGCCTCGATCGCCCGGCCGGCGGCGTCGGGGTCTCCGAGCGCCAGAGCGACGGCCGGCAGGGCACGCTGCCACTCATCCCGGTCGGCGCCGCTGACGAGCACCGTTGGCGCGACCTGTGACAACTCGTCGTAGATCTCTTGGTGGATGCCGAGCTCGCCGAGGATCAGATCGGTTTGCACCCGCAGCAGCGTCTCAATCGAGGGTTCGGCGCGGTCGCCGAGGAAGACCGGATCACTCGTGACGCGCTCGCCCAGGTACTTCACCTGCTTCACCGGAGCGCCGAGGTTGGTCGAGCCAACCTGCGCGACGCCGACCTCGGCGAAGGCGGCCGGCTGCACCCCGAGCGAGAGCAGCAGGTCGAGCATATAGACGCTGAGCACCGCCACGCTCTCCGGCTGACCGCACACCTTCGACTCGCCGGCATCGTGCGCGACGGTCACGCAGTCGGAGACAGCCCGCTGTGCGGCGTCCGACGCCGCCGGGGTGGGACGCGACTCGGCCGCGTCCGGGGCATCGGTGGTGCCGCAGGCGGCGACCAGCATCGCGCCGCTGCTCGCGATCAGCAGGCGACGACGGGTCACGGGCCGAACGCGGGTCCAGGAGAGCAGTGAACGGTTGGGCGAGCGCTTTGCCATGCGTGCGACTCCAAGACAGCCGCGTGCTACGGCTGCCGGCCCTCGGCGGCCGGGTCGAGGCCGCTCAGGTCCAACGAATTGAGGAATTGATGAAAGGCGGCGGGCGGCGCTGCCTGTGACGCGGTGAGGATGTCCGCCTCCTCCATCACGATCGGCAGCTTCATTCGGCAGGCGGTGAGCAGGGCGTGGCATGGATCGACGACGGCGCTCGCCGGGCCGTTCGCGTTGCGGAGACAGAGCACCCCGGAGAGCGCGCCATCTGCGCAGCGCAACTCAATCCGCTCGGCGCTCGCTCCCAGCGCGGCGAGTGATGTACCGAGCAGGTCCACCGCCTCGGCGTGCGGACTCGGCGAGCCGCGAAGCTCGCTGACGATCGCGCGACCCACCGCGGCATCGATCATCACGCGGGCGCGCCGCCCGCCGGTGCCATCGCGGAGATGGACCCAGGCGTGCTGCTCGCACTCACAGCCGGCGACGATGGTGACGTTCATCTGGAGCATACTGACCTTCTGTCTTCTCTCGCGTTCTCCCTTCGCGCTACGGCCGCGAACGTGCCGGCGTGTACACTAGATATGTACACGTCGGACACAGGGAGGTACGTGACGATGGTGGAGGTTAGCGTCCGGGATCTGCGGAATCGCCTACGGGATCTGGTGAGGCGGGCCGAGGCTGGAGAAGAGATCGTGATCCTGCGACGTGGTCGGCAGGTGGCTCGGATCGTGCCGCTTTCCCACACATCGGGTCGCTTACCGGACCTCAGTGCCTTTCGCGCCTCAATTGCAATCGATGGAGAACCCTTGAGCGAAACCGTGATCAAGGAACGACGTGGAGCGCGATATTGAGTCTGCCCCTGTATGCAGATACCAGTGCCCTGGTTCCATACTACGTTCCAGAGGAGTTCAGCGACCTGATTCAGTCGATCCTGCAGGCGCAACCTGGTCCAACTATCAGCGACGTGGTTGAGTTGGAGTTCTACTCCGCTCTGTCGATCAAGTTGAGAACCGGAGAACGGAACCACTCCGCGATGGTCCAGATCACGGCGTTGTTTCATCGCCATATCGAGGCAGGACTGTTCAAGCGGATCGCTCTGCACGCTGGTCACTACCGCGTTGCCCGCGAGTTCATCGGACGGTTTGATCTGCCGCTCAAGGCGCCGGATTCGCTGCACCTGGCTATCTGCGCAACCGAGGGATTGCGCCTGCTCACGCTCGATGAACAACTCGCGCGAAACGCGACAGCGCTCGGCATTGAGGTCGAATCGATCCAGCGCTAGTGCACCGGCTCTCTGTGACGACCCAAGAGCGAACGGTTGATCGGTTGGCATCAATCCACTCATACTCGGCTCATGCGCGTCACCTGATACCGCTGGCCTTCGGAGTGGGCCTCCTCCGGGCGCTCGCCGCAGAGCGGCAGTGGCCTCGACCCGACCACCTCGACGGTCGCGTCATACGCGCCGCGCAGGAGTCCATCGGCGCTGACGAAGTCGATGCGGATTTCAGCGCGGCGCTGATCGTCGTCGATCTGCCGCGTCGTCACCGACTTCCGATAGCCGAGCCAATCCCATCCTTCGCGACGGAACGCCTCGCCCTCGGCGACCTGCGACCAGGCGGTGTCGGCGCCGGCCCATCCCCGGTAATAGGAAAGCAGCGGATCGATCGGGCCGGTGCGCTCCACGATCTGCCGGAGGACGGCATCGGTGAGGAAGGCCCAATAGCGACCCTCCGCCAGATCGAGCATCGTCGGGGCATAACGATGGCCGCCGAAGTGGCTCGCCCGCCAGACGCGGATGCCGGGCGAGTTGCCCGGCCGGTAGCGATCCCGCAGCGACTCGTAGATCGGATAGCCGAACTTGCCACAGCAGACATCGACGCTGCCATGGGTGCAGACGAGCAGGTCGCGGACCGAGCCGGCTTCGACACGATAGCGATCGAAGTCCCGTAGAAGGTCCGGTTGTTCAAAGATCGCCCGCGCCAGTGGGAACACGCCGTCACCTTCGGGTAGGAGGTACTCATCACGAAGAAACCGATCGAACGGGCCATCGGGACGGCGGAGGTAGATAATCCGGCGGATACCGGGACGGGAATACGCTGAGTCAGGTGTGAGGGCGATGGCGGAGAAGAGAAAGCCGGATTCGTAGTGTCGCATCCGCATCGCTTGCAGCGAACGCAGATCGTCGGATGCTTCAAAGAGCCGGTGCGGCCAGGGTGTCGGCGTCTCGAAGAGAAGGTAGGCGCTGGGATGGCCCGCGTGACCGATCGCCTGTTCCTCACAGGCACGCGCGTACACCGAGCACATCGTCTGCGGGGCGAGCCGTCGCCTCGGCTCAACTGCCGCCTCAACCATGCTGTTCTCCTGTCCCATGGCGTCACCACGCCGGCCTTCAGATTAGACTATGCTAATCACGATAATTAGACAAGTCTAATCACGACCAGCGCGCCCACATCGTGAACGGTCCACGATTCGATTGGACGTGGCGGTTGTTCGTCAGGTGCCGCAGACTAAGAGCGGACGCTGACCCGTGATCGAACGTGCCGCCGTATGCGGCGCGCCCATGTGAGTGCAATGACAACAACAACCCTTCCGACGCTGTCCGACATCCGGGCCGCTGCCGAACGGATCGCGCCGTATGTCCGCCGCACGCCGGCGATGCCGCTGCGTCCGACCTATGACGCGCCGCGCGGCGACCTCATCGTCAAGTTGGAAAGCCTGCAACACACCGGCTCGTTCAAGCCGCGCGGCGCCTTCAACAAGCTGCTGTCGCTCACACCGGAGGAACGCATGCGCGGCGTGGCCGCCGTCTCCGGCGGCAACCACGGTCTCGGCGTCGCCTACGCCGCCAAGACGCTCGGCGCGAAGGCACGCCTCTTTCTGCCGTCCTATGCGTCGCCGGGCAAGCAGCAGCGCATCCGCGATCTTGGCGCCGAGATCGATCTCTCCGACGCGATTCAAGAGTGCTTCGACAAGGCGGAGGCATACGTCCACGAAAGCGGTGCAACCTTCGTCCATCCCTACGCCGATCCGCTCGTCCTCGCCGGACAAGGCACGGTCGGCCTGGAATTCATGGAGGACGGCGGTGCGATCGACACGCTCGTGGTCGCGATCGGCGGCGGCGGCCTGATCAGCGGTCTGGCGATCGCCGCGACCGCCCTCCGGCCGGGCGTGCGTATCTATGGCGTCGAACCACCCGGCGCCGCCGCCATGTACCGCGCCCGCGAAGCCGGCGCCCCGGTCCGCCTCGACCGGCTCGATTCGATCGCCGCCGACTCGCTCGGCGCGCCGGAAGCAGCGCCAATCACGCTCGCTGCCGTTGCCAACCACGTCACCGACCTCGTCCTCGTCCCCGACGACGCGATCCTCGAGGCGCAGGCCTGGCTCTGGCGCGAACTGAACGTCGTCGCCGAACCAGGCGGCTGCATCGCCCTCGCCGCCTATCTCACCGGCCGAGTTCCGGCGGAAGGGCGCGTCGGCGTGCTCGTGTGTGGGGGGAATGCGGAGATCTTTACCTAACCCCCCGACCCCCTTCCCTCGCAGGGAAGGGGGAGTCCTCTCCAGCGAGGGTTGAACGAGGATCGTCGGCGGCACCAAACGAGCGACAGGTACACCATGGTTGTCCAGAACTCCCCCGTCCCAGCGAGGGAAGGGGGGCGGGGGGGGAGGTATGCTACGATCCCGCCACCATTGCCGGAGGCCACACCATGAAAGTCGAAACCGGGATTCCAACCAACGATCTGCGCGCGGCGGGGGACGCGGCGCGGCGCATGGAGCAACTCGGCTATGACGGTATCGTCACGCCGGAAGTCAAGAACGACCCGTTCCTGCCGCTGGCGGCGGCGGCGATCACCACCGATCGCGTCTCCCTCGGGACATCCGTGGCGATCGCCTTCCCGCGCAGCCCGATGATTACCGCCCTGATGAGCTGGGATATCCAGCGCGCATCCGGCGGCCGCTTCATCCTGGGACTGGGCAGCCAGGTGAAGGGACATGTCCAGCGCCGCTATTCCGCCTTCTGGTCCGGCCATGCCCAACCGCAGATGAAGGAGTATATCCAGGCGATCAAGGCGATCTGGCACACCTGGGAGACCGGCGAAAAGCTCGACGTGCGCGGCGAGTACTACACGCACACGCTGATGACACCGGAGTTCAACCCCGGCCCCGTCCCCGGCGGCGCGCCGAAGGTGATGATCTCGGCGGTCGGTCCGGCGATGGCCCGGCTCGCGGGTGAGGTCTGCGACGGCGTGCGGATGCACGGCTTCTGCACGGCGAAGTACGTTCAAGACGTAATCTGGCCGGAGTTGCGCGTCGGCGCCGACCGGGCGGGGCGTGATCCGAACACGCTGGAGGTGAGCGGCGGCGGCTTCATCGTCACCGGCGCGACCCAGGCCGAGGTCGAGAAGAACCTCGAAGCAGCCCGCACCCGCGTCTCCTTCTACGGCTCCACCCGCACCTACCACGGCGTCTTTCAGGCGCACGGCTGGACCGACATCGGCCCCCGACTGCACGAGATGTCGCTCAAAGGCCAATGGGACACGATGCCCGCCGCCGTACCAGACGACGTGCTAGATCAATTCGTCGTCGCCGGCACCTACGACGACATCGTCCAGAAAATCAAAGACCGCTTCGGCGGCATCTGCACCCGCATCGGCTTCTCGATCCCGATCCGCTCCCCCGAGGACGAAGAACGGCTCAAAGTCATGATCCGCCAGCTCCAAGAAGAACGCACTCCCGCCGCGGCGCGGTAACTAACCGCAATTCAACACAAAGGGTGCAAAGAGGACAAAGGACTCAAAGTCTTTCCAATTCTTTGAGCCCTTTGTCCTCTTTGCACCCTTTGTGTTTCAGTTCTGGTCAGTGGGAGCGCGATCGCCGGGGTCTTTGCCGGTGGGATGGCTGGTTTCGATCACCTGGTTCATCTCGCCGCCGAGCAGGAGGATAAAGGAGGCGGTGTAGAAGTAGGCCATCAATACGACGATGCCGGCGAGCTGGCCGTAGATGCTGTCGTATGAGGCGAAGTTGTTGACGTAGATCGAGTAGATCAGGGTGAACAGGAGCCAGAGCAGCGTGGCGCCCACGGTGCCGGGACTGATCCAGCGCACCCGCTGCTTCACGTCCGGGGCGACGTAGTAGATCAGCGCGCAGGCGCTGAAGATCAGCAGAAAGAGCACCGGCCAGGTGACAAGCTCCCATGCCCAGCGGAAGGCCACGCCGAGGCCGGTGGCTTCCGCGATCTCCTCGGCGATGGCGGAACCGAAGACGATCAGGAACAGTGCGCTGACGAGCAGCGCTGAGACGGCGAGCGCGAGCACGATCGTCGTCGCCGTCGATTTCCAGAACGGCCGGCTTTCCTCGACGCCGTAGATCTGGTTGAGGCCGGTCATCATCGCCCGCATCATCGTCGAGAGCGCCCACACCGCCGCGACCACAGAAAAGATCGCGCCGATGGTGAATGCGCCGCTCGCCTGTTCCTCGGGAACGCTGGAGAGTTGCTGCTTGATCGGTCCGCTCGCGGTCTCCGGCAGCGCCGTCTCGATCAGGCTGATCAGCGTGCTGACGAGGCCGTCCGCGTGGAGCACGTTCAGCAACCAGAGGAGCGCAATCAGCGCCGGGAACAAGGCAAAGAGCGCCCGGAAGGCGATATTACCGGCGAACGAGAAGACATTGTCCTTGGCGGTGCTGACCGCGGTGCGGCGGACGAACTCCGCCATGCCCATCCCACCGGACAGCGGCACCGACACCTGATTGCCGGTCCGCATCGCCTGATCGACAGTGGCTTCGCCGGCATGTCTGGCCTGCTGCGCCCTCGCCTGTCCCGTGGGCATGATCGGCTCCATCATTCGCGTGGTATTCGCCACAGTACGCGCGCTGTGGTGCCGTGTCCCTACTCCGTTCCGTGGTATCCGGCCGGCTCTCGACGGAGTATGGCGTAGACCAGTGCACAATTGTGCTTGACCGGCGCCGGATCGCCCTGGTACATTTGTTCTCCAGAACAGGGGTTCCATGCGGTCGGACCCTGGGCCAACGACAAGTCGTATCGCGGCGGCCGGGAGCGAGGGGTGGCGCCCGGTTTGCCGTCATACGGACCGCAGAGGGGGAGGTGCCCCGTGCGCGATCTCTCACCCAAACAGCAGAAGATCTATACTTTTATTCGTCAGTTCGTCGAGGACCGGGATTATCCGCCGAGCATTCGCGACATCCAGTCCGCGTGCGGGATCAGTTCGACCTCCGTGGTCGACTACAACCTCAAAGCACTGGAGCGGCAAGGGTTGATCCGGCGCGACCGCGAGATCTCGCGGGCGATCGAACTGCTGGACAACGGCCGCCGTCGCCGCCAGCGCACGCTCGCCGTGCCGGTATTGGGCGCCATCGCCGCCGGTTCGCCGATTCCGGTACCGAATACCGACACCTTCGCGGAGGTTGCCACGGCGGACACGGTCGATGTCGCCGAGGAGATGACCGGCGGTCACGACGATGTCTTCGCCCTCCGGGTGAAGGGAACGTCGATGATCGATGCGCTGATCAACGACGGCGATCTCGTCCTGCTGCGTGCCACCAACGAAGTCCGTGACGGCGATATGGTTGCCGTCTGGATCAAGAGCCAGGGTGAAACCACCTTGAAGCGCTTCTATCACGAGGGCGCGCGCATCCGCCTGCAACCGGCCAACAGCACGATGCAGCCGATCTATGTCGACGCGGCTGATGTCGAGGTTCAGGGCAAAGTGGTATCCACCATCCGCCCGCCGCAGACCTTCTAAGTCGCCGGCGAATGCCGAACGCTACGCGATCTGTGGCTTCCTTTGTGCGAGCCACAGATCGCGTAGCGGCGTGCTTCCGCGCTTCGCGGTAGCTTATTCTCCAAGCCGCTATAATACGGTGAGGCTGAGGGCGCAACCGATGGCGCCCTCTTTGCATCTCCGGGCCTATCGGAGGCGGTATGACTGATCCGATCCTACGTGTGCGTGACCTCAGTTCTGCCTTCTTCACCAAAGAGGGCACCGTCCGTGCCGTGCAAGACGTTGGCTTCGAGCTGAAGCCGGGCAAGGTTCTCGCCGTGGTCGGAGAGAGCGGTTGCGGCAAGAGCACCCTGGCGCTGTCGTTGCTGCGGTTGCTGCCCTTCCCCGGCAAGGTGACACGCGGCGAAGTCTGGTTCCAGGGCAAGGATCTCCTGCGGGCCGACGAAGAAGAGTTGCGCCGCATTCGGGGCCGAAGCATGTCCATGATCTTCCAGGACCCCGTCAGCGGCCTCAACCCGGTGCTTCCCATTGGCAAGCAGGTCGAAGAGATCCTCACCAGCCACCTCGACATCCCCAAGAAGGAACGCAAGCAACGCACGATCGAGGTGTTGCGCCACGTCGGCCTGGCCGACGCCGAACGGATCGTCGACTCCTATCCGTTCCATCTCTCCGGCGGCATGTGCCAGCGGGTGATGATCGCGATGGCGACCGCCCTCAACCCCTCCGTCGTGATCGCCGACGAGCCGACCTCAGCGCTGGATGTGACCGTGCAGGCGCAGATCTTGAACGAGCTTGACGCGCTGCGCGAGCAGCGGGGGACGGCGATCCTGCTGATCACTCACGATCTCGGCGTTGTCGCGCAGATGGCCGATGAGGTCGCCGTAATGTACGCGGGCCGGTTCATCGAGGTAGGCGAAGTCAATCAGATCTTCAAAGAGCCGCGCCACCCCTATACCTGGGCGCTGATGCAGACCCTCCCCCGCCTCGACCGCCGCGGTGGCGACACACTGCATGCGATCCCCGGCACGCCGCCCAGCATGATCGACCTGCCGGACGAGTGCGCCTTTCTGCCTCGCTGCCGCAAAGCGACATTGCAATGCCGCACCGAACCGGCGCCCCCGCTCGAACCCATCGCCGTCGCCCAGTCCACCGCCTGCTACAACCCCGTTTTCCACGACTGGGACAACGACGATTTAACCGCGGAGACGCAGAGGACGCGGAGGACGCAAAGGACCAATTTTTCATGCTGAGCGAAGCGAAGCAACACGCCGATGAGCGTGTCCCACCACGAGATACTTCGACGCTGCGCGCC